>NZ_JBSFGJ010000444.1:0-7632 GCF_053596515.1 Nonomuraea sp. NPDC001684 | reverse complement strand
GCCGGTCTCCCGCCTTCCTCGGCGAGCCGGCCGCGCCCGACATCGCCGCCCGGTTCGCCGGGTTCCAGGCGGCGCTGGCCGCGCACGGGCTGCCGGTCCCCGAGGAGCCGTTCGACACCACCGCGCTGGCCCAGGACAGCCTGCGCTCGTTGCGCGCCGCCATCGCGGCCGGCGACGTGCCGGACGCCCTGGTCTGCGCCACCGACCAGCTCGCGCTCACCGTGGTGGACCTCCTGGCCCGGCACGGCCTCCGGGTGCCGGACGACGTCGCGATCACCGGCTTCGACGGGATCGTCGCCGGGCGGCTGTCGAACCCGACGCTGACCACGGTCCGCCAGCCGTTCGCCACGATGGGGCGGCTCGCGGTGCGCATCCTGACCGACACCGCGGCGGGGGTGTCCCACCCCAGGTCGTACGTGCTGCCGACGCGCCTGGTGCTCGGCCGCAGCTGCGGCTGCCCCTGACGAAGTTTTGTCTCAATTGCGCATTGGGGCTGGATTTCTGGCGAGTTAAGCGCATAAATTCTCAGCCGTTCGGGGGAGGCAACACAGGCCGACAGGAAGGAACTGGCCGTGCGACACAGATCAACAGTGGCGGCCCTGGCCGCCATCGCCGTTGCGGCGGCGCTCACCGCGTGCGGCCGGGCCGACGAGGGCGCCGGACGGGCCCAGCCGTCCTCCAGCGTCGCGGCCAAGGCCGCCGGCGCGATCACGATGTGGGCGATGGGCAACGAGGGCGAGCTCCTGCCCGAGTTCGTGAAGAAGTTCGAGGCCGCCAACCCGGGAGTCAAGGTCGACGTGACCGCCATCCCGTGGGACTCGGCCTACCAGAAGTTCCAGACCGCCATCGCCGCCGGGAACGTTCCAGACCTGGCCATGATGCCCGGCCTGCCGGTGTTCAAGGACGCCTTCGCGCCCGTGCCCGAGGCCATCGACACGGCGGGCATGTACCCGGGAGCCGTCTCGACGGGAACCATCGGCGGCCGGCTGCTGGAGGTGCCGTGGTACGTCGACGTCCGGGCGCTCTACTACCGGACGGACCTCGCCCGCAAGGCAGGCTGGGATAAACCCCCGGCCACCTGGGACGAGCTGCGGCGGATGGCGGCCGACCTGCAGCGCAAGGCCGGTGCGAAGTGGGGCATCCGGCTGCCCGCGGGCACGACCGGATCGTTCCTGTCCGCGCTCTGGATGCCGTGGTCCAACGGCGCGGAGCTGATGAACGCCGACCAGTCCTCGTGGACGCTCGACACGCCGGAGTTCGCCGCGGCGTACGAGTACCTGGCGTCGTACTTCAAGCAGCGCATCGCCGATCCGAACGCCGACACGGCGCCCGCCGCCGCGGTGAAGGACTTCCTGACGGGCACGACGCCGATGCTCGTCGCCGGTCCCTTCCTGCGCGGCGCCATCTCCCAGGCCGGCGGGGACGCGTTCGCGGGCAAGTACGCGACCGCGCCGCTTCCGGCGGGGAAGAGCTCGACCTCGTTCGTCGGCGGCGCGAACCTCGTGGTCTTCAAGGCCGCCAAGAACCCCGACTCGGCCTGGAAGCTCGTCCAGTGGCTCAGCGAGCCGCAGACCCAGGCGGCCTGGTACAAGGTCAGCGGCGACCTGCCGGCGACCCAGAGCGCGTGGCAGGATCCGGCGCTGGTCGCCGACCCGACGCTCGCCGCGTTCGCCGAGCAGCTCAAGACGGCCAAGGCGCCGCCGCAGCTCGTCGCCTTCGACAAGGTCGGCGCGGCGGGCGACTCCGCGATCGAGCAGATCATCAAGGGCGGCCGGCCCGTGGCGGACACGCTGCGCAAGCTCCAGCAGCAGGCCGACGGCATCGGGGTGTCCTGAGCGGTGTCGAACCCCATGTCGCCCACCGCCACCGGACGGGCGCGCGCCTCCCGTGACGTGCGCGCCCGCCGGGCCGGGGGAGCCAACTCCGAACGCCGGCGCCGGCAGACGACGGTCGCCTGGCTGTTCGCCGCGCCGTTCGTCGTCGTCTTCGCGGTGTTCATGGTCCTGCCGATCGCCGGTTCGATCGGCTTCTCCTTCACGGACCTGACCGCGCGGGACATCCAGTCGCCCTTCAACGTGAACTTCGTGGGCCTCCAGCAGTACGCGGACGTCCTCACGGATCCGGAGTTCCAGAACGCCGCCGGGGTGACGGCGCTGTTCGTCCTCGTCGGCATCCCCGCCACGGTGGCGCTCGGGCTGGGGCTGGCGCTGGCGCTCAACTCGGGCGTCCGCCGGCTCAGGCCGGTCTACCGCGTCGCCTTCTACGCGCCGGTGGTCACGAGCGTCGTCGCGGTCTCGGTCATCTGGCGTCACATCCTCGCCCGGGACGGGCTGCTCAACATGGTCCTCGCCCTGGTCGGCGTCGAGGGGCCGGACTGGCTGAACAGCACCACCTGGGCCCTGCCCTCGTTGATCCTGATGGCCGTCTGGCGCAACACCGGGACCCTCATGGTGATCTTCCTGGCCGGGCTGCAGGCCGTCCCGGCCGACGTCGCGGAGGCGGCGGCGATGGACGGCGCCGGGCCCTGGCGCCGCCTGCGCAGCATCACGCTCCCGCTGCTGCGCCCCACGATCCTGCTGGGCTGCGTGCTCATCTCGGTCGGCTACCTGCAGTTCTTCGAGGAGGCGTTCGTGATGACGCAGGGCGGGCCGCTCGGCTCCACCTTGTCCATGACGTACTACACGTTCAACGCCTTCGGCTTCGGCGACTTCGCCAAGGCGTCCGCGGCGAGCTACATCATGTTCGTCGTCATCGCGGCGGTCGGCGTCCTGCAGTTCCGCCTGCTCAGGAGGGCCACATGACCCAGCAGGGACGCCTGACGGCGCGCTCGCTCAGCTACGTGGTGCTGACCGCCGGCGTGGTGGTGTGGCTCGCGCCGTTCGCCTGGATGGTGCTGGGCGCGTTCAAGACGCAGGACGAGATCTTCGCCGACCCACCGACGTGGTGGCCGCACTCGCCCACCGGCGGGAACTTCGCCCGCTGGCTCACCGAGCTGCACTTCGGCACCTTCTTCGGCAACAGCCTCGTCGTCGCCGTGCTCACCGTGCTCGGCAACCTGCTGTTCTGCTCGATGGTCGGCTACGCGCTGGCCAAGATGGACTTCGCCGGGAAGCGCGTCCTGCTCGGCGTCGTGCTGGTGACCATCATGGTGCCCGGCGTGGTGACCTTCGTCCCGCTGTTCGTGATCGTCGCGAAGATGGGCATCCTCGACACGTACGGGGCCCTGGTGCTGCCGTTCCTCACGCAGCCCGTGGGCGTCTTCCTGATGCGCCAGTTCATGCTGGACATCCCCGACTCGCTGCTGGAGGCGGCGCGCATCGACGGCGCCTCCGAGACGAGGATCTTCACCCGGGTCGTGCTGCCGCTGTGCGGCCCCGCGCTGGCCACCCTCGGCATCCTCACCTTCCTCGGCTCGTGGAACAACTTCCTGTGGCCGCTCGTGGCGAGCCAGACCGAGTCGATGTACACCCTGCCGGTCGCGCTCTCGCTCTACTCCACCGGCCAGTACGCGACCGACTACGGCACGCTGCTCGCCGGGGCCGTGCTGATCATCACGCCGATCCTCGCGCTCTTCGTGTCCCTGCAGCGCTACTTCGTGCAGGGCATCGCCACCATGGGCCTCAAATGACCACACCTCCGACACCCAAGACAGGATCGAACATGACGACTTCGCCGCCGCCGACATTCCCGGACGGTTTCCTGTGGGGCGCGTCGACGGCGGCCCACCAGGTGGAGGGGAACAACGTCGGAAGCGACTTCTGGCAGGCGGAGCACGACGGGAGCCGGGGCCTGCCCGAACGGTCGGGGGACGCCTGCGACAGCTTCCACCGGTGGCCCGAGGACCTGGACATCGCCCGCGACCTCGGTCTCAACGCCTACCGGTTCAGCGTCGAATGGGCCCGCGTGGTCCCCGCGCCCGGTCACCCGTCGCCGGCCATGCTGGCCCACTACCGCCGGATCATCGAAGGCTGCGGGCAGCGCGGGCTGACCCCGGTCGTCACGCTCCACCACTTCACCAGCCCCGCCTGGCTGAGCGCCGGAGGCGGCTGGACCTCCGGGGAGACGGTCGCGCACTTCGCCGACTACGTCCGCGCGGTGCTGCCGATCCTCGACGGCGTGCCCTGGGTCTGCACGATCAACGAGCCCAACATGGTCGCCCTGGTGGCCGCGCGCCGCAGGCACGGCGCCGGCGAACCCGTCCCCTCCTTCGTCCCGCCGGACCCCGACGTGACCCGCGCGCTGGCCCGCGCGCACGAGGAGGCCCGCGACCTGCTCGCCTCCGTGCCCGGACTGCGCTCGGGGTGGACGGTGGCCAACCAGAACGTGCAGGACCACGGCGCCGGCCCCGACCGCACCGCCGAGCTGTCGTACCTGGTCGACGACCAGTACATCGACCTGGCGAAGGACGACGACTTCCTCGGCGTGCAGGCCTACAGCCGCCTGCGCGCGGGCGCGGACGGCGTCATCGCCCCCGGCCCGGACGACAGGCGCACGATGATGGGCTGGGAGTACTACCCTCTCGCGCTGGAGGACGCGGTCCGGCACACCGCCGCCCGGCTCGGCGGATCGACACCGCTGCTGGTGACCGAGAACGGCATCGCGACCGCCGACGACGACGAACGCGTCGCGTACACCACCGAGGCCGTCACGGGCCTGGCCCGCGCCATGGCCGACGGCGTCGACGTGCGCGGATACCTGCACTGGTCACTTCTGGACAACTACGAGTGGGGATCGTGGACGCCCACCTTCGGCCTCGTCGCGGTCGACCGGACCACGTTCCGGCGCACGGTCAAACCCAGCGCCCGCTGGTTCGGGCGGCTCGCCCAGGACCCGGCGGCCGTCCTGGGCGGGGAGTCGGCGTCGTGACGGACCTCCTGGACGTGACCCTGGACGCCGCGGACCTGGCCCGCCTCATCGACGGCGCGGCCGCCCTCGACCCGGGAGCCCACGGCGGCCTGCGCCCGCGCCGGCTGCCGCCATGGGCCCGCGCACAACACGACGACCCCTGGTTCGACCTCATGGAACAGGCGCCCACCGGCGTCTCCCTCCGCTTCGCCACCAGCGCGACCCTGCTGCGGCTGCGCCTGCACACCCGTTCGCTCCGGCCGGCCGGCGCCGAGGTCGCCGGGCCGCACAGCCTCGCCGTCGTCGTCGACGGCGCGGTGGCGGAACACGTCGCGATCCCCGAAGGGGACGTCGTCGTCATCGGCGCCGACCGGCAGGTCGCCGGCCGGGAGCAGCGCGATCCGTCCGCCGTGAGGGTGGCCCTCGTGCCCGACGGCAGGGAGAAGCAGGTCGAGATCATGCTGCCGCACGACTGCGCGGTCGAGGTCATCGGCCTGGCGGCCGACGCCCCGATCGCGCCGCCGTCCGCCGGCGGCCTCCCACGCTGGACGCATCACGGCAGCTCCATCAGCCATGGGCTGCAGGCCGCCACCCCCGACGGCACGTGGCCGGCGCGGGTCGCCCTGGGCGCCGGCTGGCGCCTGCGCAACCTGTCGTTCGGCGGGAACGCGCAGCTCGACCCGTTCGTCGCCCGCATGATCAGGGACACCCCCGCGGACCTGATCACCCTGAAGGTGGGCATCAACCTCGTGAACGCCGACTCGATGCGGGCCAGGACGATGCTGCCCGCGATGCACGGCTTCCTCGACCTGATCCGCGAGGGCCATCCGGACACGCCGGTGGTCCTCATCACCGCCATCGCCTGCCCGGCGCACGAGCACACGCCGGGGCCGACCGTCGATCGCGGCGGCACGGCCGCCGGGGCGGACCGGGCCCTGGAGGCCGACGACGGCGCCCTCACGCTGGCCGCCACCCGCCGGATCATCGAGCGCGTCCACGGCGGGCGCGCGCCCGACGACCCCCACCTGCACCTGGTGGACGGCCGTACCTTGCTGGGCGAGCAGGACGCGCGCCTGCTGGGCGACGGGCTCCACCCCACGCAGGAGGGGCTGGACCTCATCGCGCGGCGCTTCCAGGACACGGTGGCCGGCCTGCCGGCCCTGGCGGGGCTGCTCGGCGGCCGGCGATGAGGGCCGCGCTGGTGCCGTGGCCGCACGCGGTCGCGCTCGACCACGCGACGACGACCGTCCTGCGCCCCGGCCACGTCGAGATCCGGGCGGACGATCGTCTGCGCGACGCCCGCGCGTGGCTCGAAGGCGAGTTCGCCCGCCTCCCCGCCACCCCCTCGGCGGGTGACCCGTCCCCGTCGCGCGTCGTCCTGCTGATCGGCGAGGCGCCCGGCGACGTGCCGCCGGCCGGCGGGATCGCGCCGGAACAGCTCCCCCCGGACGAGCGGCACACCGTGACGATCGCCCCGGAGGAGATCACGATCACCGGCCCGACTCCGCACGCGGTCCTGCGGGGCGCCGCGACGCTGGTGCAGCTGGCGGAGTCGGCGGCGGGCCGGCTGCCGGTCGGGCGCATCGCCGACGGGCCCGCCCTGGCGTGGCGGGGCCTGATGCTCGACGTCGTCCGGCATCCCTTCCGCCCGGACGAGATCCGCCGCGTCATCGACCTGCTGACGCGGTACAAGCTGAACGTGCTGCACCTGCACCTCACCGACTCCGGCGGCTGGCGGCTGCAGTCGGCGGCCCGTCCCGCGCTGGACGCGACCTCGCCCGGCGAGCTGATCACGCGGCGCGAGCTGGCGGAGCTGACGGCGTACGCCGCGGCGCGCGGGGTGACGATCGTGCCCGAGATCGACCTGCCCGGGCACGCCCGCGCCGCGATCCGCGCCTACCCGGAGCTCGCCGGCGACCGGACCGCGGCCCGTCTGGGCTACGTGGATCCGGCCGTGCCCGGGGCCGAGTCCTTCATCGCGGAGACCGTCGCCGAGTTCGCGCAGGCGTCCCGTGCCCGGTTCGTGCACGTCGGGGGTGACGAGCCGTTCGGGATGCCCGTCACGGCGTACACGCGCGCGGTCGGCGTGGCCGTCCGCGCGGCGCACGACGCCGGCAGCCGGGTCGTGGCCTGGCAGGAGACGGTACGCGCCGGGGCGCTGGGCGACGGCGACCTCGTGCAGCTGTGGATCGGCGCGGAGACGAGCATCGACGCCGACGCCAAGAAGGCGGAGCTGCCGGAGTCCGCGCACCCGTTCGTCGACCAGATGGTGGCGTTGTTCGCCCTCGCGCCGTCCGACGGGCCCGCCGCTGCGGCGGCCGGGCTGCCGGTGCTGCTGTCCTCCAGCGACGTGCTGTACTACGACCGCCCGTACGCCGAGCCCGCCGCGGACGCCGAGGGGGAGGCGCGCCGGGCCCGGCTCGGGTTCCGCGACTATCCGGCCAAGACCCTCCGGCAGATGTTCGACTGGACCCCGCGGTCCTTGGTGTCGGGGCTCGACGTCCGCGTCGCCGGGGTGGAGGCGGCGATCTGGTCGGAGACGATCACGTCCTTCGACGATCTGGCGTTCCTGCTGCTGCCCCGTCTCCCGGCCGCGGCCGAACGATCCTGGACGCGTGAGCCGGCGACCTGGGAGGACCACCGGGCACGCCTGGAACCGCACGCCGCCACGTGGGAGGCGACGGGATGGGGAGCGGCGTACCGGCCCGCGGCGGAACCGTGACCCCGCCGCGGCCCCGGGGCCCGTCGCGGCCCAGGGCTCGTCGTCGTCAGGCTCGCCAGGGCGAC
>NZ_JBSFGJ010000443.1:0-7694 GCF_053596515.1 Nonomuraea sp. NPDC001684 | reverse complement strand
CTCATCACCGAGCTGCTCGACGTCTCGCGCATCGAGTCCGGGCGGCTGGAGGTGCGCCGCCAGGTCGTCGACGTGCCGGCCAGGGCGCGCCGGCTGGTCGCCGGCCGGGTCGCGGCGGGCGACTCGGAAGACCGCTACCGCCTGATCGTCGGCGACCGTTTGCCGGAGATGTGGCTCGACCAGGACAAGATCGACCAGATTCTGGGTAATCTGGTGGAGAACGCGGTGCGCCACGGGCGTGGCACCGTGACGATCGAGATCGAGTCCGTCGGATGGGGAGTGGCCGTGTCGGTGCGCGACGAGGGCGAGGGCATCGAGCCCGAGCTGGCTCCGCGCGTCTTCCGGCAGTTCTGGCGGGGCGGCAACAGCCGCCGGCGCGGCGGCACCGGGCTCGGCCTGTTCATCGTGAAGGGCCTGGTCGAGGCGCACGGTGGCACGATCACCGTGCAGCGTGCGCCCGAGGGCGGCGCGGAGTTCCGATTTACCGTGCCCACCGGCACACCCGACTTCGCCACGGTCTGAAGCCCCGAGCGGCTCGACACCCGTCGAAGTCGGTCCGGTGGGCGGGCCCCACTAGACTCATTTCCGCTCAAGCCCTGGATACGGAGCTCACTCTTGTCTGACTACGACCCCGTCGAGGTGACGCCGTTGCATGCCGACGAGCTGTCCCGCATGGAGGCCGACGCCCTCACGGCGATCAAGGCGGCCGACAGCCTCGACGCACTCAAGCAGGCCAGGCTGGCGCACGCGGGCGACCGCTCGCCCATCGCCCTGGCCAACCGCGAGATCGGCGCCCTGCCGCCGGCCGCCCGCGCCGAGGCCGGCAAGCGCGTCGGCGGCGCCCGCAGAGCGATCAACGAGGCGCTGGCCGCCCGCCAGGCCGAGCTGGAGGCCGAGCGCGACGCCCGGGTGCTCGTCGAGGAGACCGTCGACGTCACCCTGCCGTGGGACCGACGGCCGCGCGGCGCCCGCCACCCGCTGACCACGCTGCAGGAGCGCGTCGCCGACGCGTTCGTCGCCATGGGCTACGAGGTGGCCGAGGGCCCCGAGCTCGAAGGCGAGTGGTTCAACTTCGACGCGCTCAACATCGCCACCGACCACCCCGCCCGCTCCGAGCACGACACGTTCTTCGTGGACTCCACCGAGTCGGGCATGGTGCTGCGCACCCAGACCTCGCCGGTGCAGATCCGCGCGCTGCTCCAGCGCGAGCTGCCGGTCTACGTCATCTCGCCGGGCAAGACGTTCCGCACCGACGAGCTCGACGCCACCCACACCCCGGTCTTCCACCAGACCGAGGGGCTGGCCGTCGACGAGGGCCTGACCATGGCCCACCTCAAGGGCACGCTCGACAGGTTCGCCGAGGTCATGTTCGGCGAGGGCATCACCACCCGGTTCCGGCCGAACTACTTCCCCTTCACCGAGCCGTCCGCCGAGATGGACCTGAAGTGCTTCGTCTGCCGCGGCGCCTCGGCGATCCCCGGCAACCCGCCGTGCCGCACCTGCAAGTCCGAGGGCTGGATCGAGTGGGGCGGCTGCGGCATGGTCAACCCGCGGGTGCTCATCGCCTGCGGCGTCGACCCCTCGCGCTACTCCGGGTTCGCGTTCGGCATGGGGATCGAGCGCACGCTGATGTTCCGCCACAACGCCGAAGACATGCGAGACATGATCGAGGGGGACGTGCGCTTCACGCTCCCGTTCGGAATGGAGATCTGATGAAGGTCCCGCTCTCCTGGCTGCGGGAGTACGTCGATCTCCCGGCGGCCACCGCGCACGAGGTGGCCGACAGGCTCACCATGGCCGGGCTCAAGCTGGAATCCATCACCTCCTACGGCCACGACGTCAAGAACGTCGTCGTCGGCGAGGTGCTGGAGATCGAAGAGCTCACCGGCTTCAAGAAGCCGATCAGGCACTGCAAGGTCGAGGTGGGCGAGGCGACGCCGCGCGAGATCGTCTGCGGCGCCACGAACTTCGTCGCCGGCGACCGCGTCCCCGTCGTGCTGCCCGGCGGCGTGCTGCCGGGCGGGTTCGAGGTGGGCGCGCGCAAGACGTACGGGCGCATGTCCGAGGGCATGATCTGCTCCGAGCGCGAGCTGGGCCTCGGCGACGACCACAACGGCATCATGGTGCTGCCCGCCGGCACGCCCATCGGCACCGACGTGGTCGAGCTGCTCGGCCTGCGCGACGACGTGATCGAGCTGGAGATCACGCCCGACATCGGCTACGCGCTGTCCGTCCGCGGCGTGGCCCGCGAGGTGGCCACCGCGTTCGGCGTGGCCTTCCGCGACCCGGCCGACGTCGAGGTGCCCGCCGAGAGCGAGCCGTCCTGGCCGGCCTCCATCGGCGACCCGACGGCCTGCGACCGGTTCGTGCTGCGCGAGGTGCGCGGCTTCGACCCGGCCGCCCAGAGCCCGCTGTGGATGCGGGTGCGGCTGAGCCGGTCCGGCATGCGCCCGGTGTCGCTGGCCGTCGACATCACCAACTACCTGATGCTGGAGCTGGGCCAGCCGCTGCACGCCTTCGACCGGTCGAAGCTGACCGGCGAGATCGTCGTCCGGCGGGCCCGGGAGGGCGAGCGGCTGGAGACGCTCGACCACGTCGTGCGCGAGCTCGACCCCGACGACATCCTCATCACCGACCAGTCGGGCCCGATCTCCATGGCGGGCACGATGGGCGGCCTGGAGACCGAGATCTCCGACGGCTCGACCGACATCGTCATCGAGGCCGCCCACTTCTCGGCCACCGGCATCTCGCGCGAGTCGCGCCGGCACGGGCTGGTCTCGGAGGCGTCCAAGCGGTTCGAGCGCGGCGTCGACCGCGAGCTGCCGCTGGTCGCCTCGTGGCGGGCGGTGCGCATGCTGGCCGAGCTGGGCGGCGCGACCGTGCAGCCCGGCGTGACGCACGCCGAGGTCGACGTCACGCCGGCGCGCATCGCGATCCCGGCCGGTCATCCGTCGGCCGTGGCGGGCGTCCCGTACTCCAAGGAGGTCGTCGTCGGCCGCCTGGAGCAGGTGGGCTGCCTCGTGACCGACGGCGACGACCCGGCCGTGCGCCAGGGCGGCGTCGACCCGACCGGCGTCGTGACCGGCGGCGAGCTGGCCGCCCGGCTGGCCGTCACCGGCCCCGACATGATCACGGTCACCCCGCCGTCGTGGCGGCCCGACCTCACCGACCCCAACGACCTGGCCGAAGAGGTCATCCGGCTCGAAGGCTACGACCGGCTGCCGTCGGTGCTGCCCAGCGCCCCGGCGGGCGCCGGGCTGACCGAGGGGCAGCGGCTGCGCCGGCGGGTCGGCCGGGCGCTGGCCGAGGGCGGCTACGTCGAGGTGCTGAGCTACCCGTTCATCGGGGCCGACGACTTCGACCGGCTGCAGCTGCCCGCCGACGACGCGCGACGCCGGGCCATGCGCCTGGCCAACCCGCTGTCGGAGGACGAGCCGCTGATGCGCACGACGCTGCTGCCCGGCCTGCTCAAGACGCTGGTCCGCAACGTCGGGCGCGGCTTCGGCGACGTGGCGCTGTTCGAGACGGGCGCGGTCTACCGGCCCCGGGAGAACGCCCCCGCCGCCGCTCCGGTGCTCGGCGTCTCGCGCCGTCCCACCGAGGAGGAAGTGGCCTCGATCGAGGCGGCGCTGCCCGACCAGCCGCTGCGGGTCGCGGTCGTGCTGGCCGGGGAGTTCGAGCGGTCCGGCTGGTGGGGCTCCGGCCGGCAGGCCTCGTGGGCCGACGCCGTGCAGGCCGCCCGGCTGATCGCCGCCGAGTCGCGGGTCGAGCTGTCCATCAGCGCCGACCAGCACGAGCCGTGGCACCCGGGCCGGTGCGCCGCCCTCTACGTGGGCGACACGCTGGTGGGGCACGCCGGTGAGCTGCACCCGCGGGTCATCGAGGCGTACGGGCTGCCGCCGCGCACCGCGGCCATGGAGCTGGAGCTGTCGCGGCTGGAGTCGGCCATGCCGGGGCCGGTGCAGGCGCCGCCGGTGTCCCCGTACCCGGTGGCGACGCAGGACGTGGCGCTGATCGTGCCCGACTTCACGCCGGTGGCCGACGTGGAGGCGGCGTTGCGCGACGGGGCCGGCGAGCTGCTGGAGTCGGTGCGGCTGTTCGACGTCTACGCGGGTGAGCAGGTGGGCGAGGGGAACAAGTCGCTCGCCTACACGATGCGGTTCCGGGCGGCGGGCCGTACGTTGACGGTCGAGGAGACGACGGCGGCCAGGGACGCGGCGGTGGCGATGGCGGCCGACCGCGTGGGAGCCCAGCTCCGCAGCGCCTGAGCCGATCAGAAGGGGCCGGTACGGATCGTCGTACCGGCCCCTTTGTCATGTGTTCAACGTGCTGAGGTCGATGTCGATGTCGAACGGGACGGTCAGTTGGAGCCGGTCGTGGTGGATGCCCGTGCAGACGTAGGCGCCGGTGGCGAGGTTGAGCTCGTAGACGTAGACCACCGGCAGCGCGCCCGCCCTCTCGACGCGCCAGAAGTGGGGGATGCCCGCCTCGGCGTAGAGGGTGGGCTTGCGCTTCCTGTCGCGCACCTCGGTGACGGGCGAGACCACCTCGACGGCCAGGACGACATCCTTGGCCTGGTAGCAGGTCAGCGCTTCGTCGGCAGGCGCCTGCGGCCCCAGGACGATCAGGTCGGGCTCGGGCCGCTGTTCGGGCGCGAGCTTCACGGCCATCTCCTGGCACACCTGGAGGTGGTCGGGTGCGGCATCGGCGAGCGCTCGGTGCAGACCGAAGACCATGTCGTGGTGAAAGCGGTGCCGGGGGCCCACGAAGACGAGGCTTCCGTCGATCAGCTCTGTGTGCGGAGGCAGATCCGGGATGTGATCGAGGTCCTCGGCGACGTAGCCCTGCGGCGGAGGGAAGGCCCAGTCGGGGAGGATCGCTTCGGCAGGCATCGTCCAACGCTAATCAATGCACTCCGCTCACGCCTCGGGAACGAACGTACGCGTGTGCAAGTCGCGGGAGAATGTGGGGCATGAGGGAGTTGCTGGTGTTCGGCGAGCGTGGGGATGCCGAGGAGGTCGCCGAGACGCTGGGGGAGTGGTTCCCGGGGCTCGGGGTGCCGCGGGTGGTGCGGGAGACGCTCGCCGGTGAGGACGACGCCGAGGACGCCCAGTGGCTCGTCGTCGTGGAGGGGCTCGACGAGCAGGCCCTCGGCCAGGTGGATGAGCTGGTGGAGCGGTACGACGGCTGGCGGGAGCGGGAGTAGGGCGGCCCCGGCAAGTAGAGCCCCCCGGCCGGTGGAACGGCCGCCCGGGGAGGGCCGGGCAGGTCGGTGGAACGGCTGACGATGGCGGGCCGGTCAGGCCGGGGTGGGGTGGTCGGATGACTGCTCGACGCGGCGGGCGCGTTCGGCGATCGCGTGTTCGTCGGTTCTGGCGTCGTAGCGGCGGAATCCGGGCAGGGCGGCGGCCAGGCCCAGGACGGCGCCCACGCACAGCAGGCCGCCCGCGCCCAGCGAGAAGCGGGTGCCGCCGAAGTTGGCCATCAGGCTCGCGCGGGCGTTGCCCAGCATCGGGCCGCTGGCGTACGACAGCAGCTCGATGCCCGCCAGCCGCCCGCGCAGCTCCTGGGGGATGGTCTGGTTCCACATCGTCGTACGGAAGATGCCGCTGATCATGTCGGCCGCGCCGGCCAGCGCGATGCACAGGAAGACCAGCCACACGGTGGGAGCCAGCGCGGTCAGCGTCATCGCCACGCCCCACAGCGCCGCCGCGACGATCACGCCGAGGCCCTGCCGCTGGACGCGGGCCGTCCAGCGGCCGGTCACCGAGGCGGCCAGGGCGCCCACGGCGGCGGCGGAGTACAGCAGGCCGAGCGACTCGGGCGAGCCCAGCTCGTCGGCCAGGAACGGGAACAGCGCATTTGACATGGCGAACACCATGGCCGCGATGTCCACCAGGTACGTGCCCATGAGGTCGCCGCGGCCGGTGGCGTAGCGCACGCCCTCGACCAGAGAGCTGAGCGAGGCGGGCGCGGCGTCCTCGACGGCGGGCAGCGACCTGATGCGCCACAGCAGCGCCAGGGAGAGCACGAAGGTCGCCGTGTCGATGGCGTAGGCGACGTGCGTGCCGAGGTGCACCAGCAGCAGGCCGCCCAGCGCCGGGGCGACGATCGCGCCGACGTTCCAGCGCAGGCTGTTCAGCACCGCCGCCGCGGCCTGCTGGTCGTGCCGGACCACCTGCTGCATCACCGCCTCCAGGCTCGGACGCTGCAGGCAGGCGATGCCGGTGGACAGGGCGCCCATCACGTACAGAACCCAGACCTGCGGGTGGGGGAGCATCGCGTTGACCACGAGCGCGGCGGTGGTGACCAGCAGGCCCAGCTCGCTCAGCACGATGATCCGGCGGCGGTCGAGCGCGTCGGCGATCGCGCCGCCCCACAGCCCGCACACCACCATCGGCACGAACTCCGCCAGGCTCATCATCCCGACCGCGACGTAGGAACCGGTCAGCTCCTTCATCTGGTACGGCAGCGCCACCATGGTGATCATCGTGCCGAACATGGTGACGACGCCCGCGCCGAACAGCAGGCGGTAGTCGCGGGAGTCGCGCAGCGGGCTCAGGTCGGGGGAGAGATGACGGAGCAGGCGCATGAGTGGTGCGGGCACGAAGTCTGATTGTCCGACCACGTCCGCGACGAGGGCAAATCATTTAGGCACGGCGAAGGCCCCCGGGGGAACCGGGGGCCTTGGCGGGAGGGGTGTCAGGCGGCGGGCACCTTGTCGAGGAAGCCGAGGACCCTGCGGATCCGGCCGTCCTCGGCCAGCTCGACCACGTCGAAGCCGACGGCCAGGGGCTCCTCGCCGGCCGGGCCCAGGTGCCAGGTGAAGCGGGCGATGTGGTGGTGGGCGTCGAACACCTCGCCCGGCGTGAACACCAGGCCGGGGAACATGCCCTGCGCGCCCTCGATCACGGCGGCGATCCCGGCGTGCCCGGCCACGTCGGCCATCGGGTCGGTGTAGGTCGCGTCCTCGGTCCACAGCTCGGCGACGGCCTTGGCGCGGGCGTCGGCGTCGGTCTCGTTCCAGGCGGCGATGTAGCGCTCGACGAGTTCGGCGGTCATGATGATCTCACTTTCTTCCAGAAGTTCTTTCAACGGTTCTGAGGAGACGGTTCTCAGGAGACGGTTCTCAGGAGGGGCGTCAGCGGCGGGCCTTGCGCAGGCCGGTGATCTGCAGCTCGGCGAACAGCCCCACGACCAGGGCCTGGGCGATGGCCCAGACCGCGCCGAGCGTGCTGAACTCGAGCGCGCCGGTCACGACGGCGGCCACGCTGCCCAGGGTCCAGGCGATGTTCAGGCCGATGACGGCCTTGACGGCGGCCGGGTTGATCGCGGGGCGGGAGGCCAGCAGGCCGACGGCGGCGCCGTACACGAGCAGGAAGATCCCGATCTCGCGCAGCAGGCCCGCGCCCGGGCCGAGCAGGTCGCTCGCGGGGCCGGCCAGGGCCAGGTAGACCAGCCCGTTGACGCCGGTGACGACGGCGTCCGCAACAAGAGCGAGGCGCAGGAACCTGGTCCGGTCGGCGGTGACGGTGAGGGCGGTCATCTTGGCTCCTTCAAGTGCTGGTTGCGACACTTGAACGATGTCAGCCGGGGCGTAGGGGCCGCGATTACGCGCCAGGTAATGAACTCCGCGAACCGGCCGCCGACCTGCGGGTTCTCCGGAGAAAAGAACGGGGCGCCCCCTTGCGGAG
>NZ_JBSFGJ010000442.1:0-7712 GCF_053596515.1 Nonomuraea sp. NPDC001684 | reverse complement strand
GATGAGGTGTACAGGTCACTGACCCGGGCCATGACCGCGCAAAACCGTCCCGCTCCACGTCGTCACGCCCACGACCGAGGTGACCGGCAACTGCTGGTGCTCAACTCCGCCTACGCGGCCGACGCCCGCGGGCTGTCCGCCGAGATCGTCCCCTATCGGGGCCTGGCGCCCTATGGCGTGCAGGATACGGATCTCTTCTTCGGTCGAAGTGATCTCGTCGCCACTCTGATCGACCGTGTGGCGGCGCAGCCGCCAGGGACCGGGCCACTGCTGCTGGCAGGCCCTTCTGGGGTGGGAAAGTCCTCCCTGCTGCGGGCCGGGCTGGTTCCCGCCTTGCACCGCACTCCTCAGGCCGGAGCCGTGGTGTTCACCCCGACCGCCGATCCCTTTCGCGTGCTGGCGGAGCAGTTCGCCGAGCTAGCCGGATGCAGCCTGGCCGAGCTTGCACAACGGCTGTACGACGATCCTCGACATCTGGCCGAACTGCTCGCCGAAGCTGTACCGCAGCGCCGTGTGGTCATCATCGACCAGTTTGAAGAGATCTTCACGCTGTGCAGTGTGCAAACCCGTCGAGCCTACCTGGCCGCCGTGCATGCGGCATGTTCGGCCGCTGTGGTGGTGCTAGCCGTACGGGCCGACTTCCTCGGCCAGTGCATGCAGCAAGAGGCGCTCAAGGACGCGGTTAGCCGGATGATCCCCATCTTCGCGCTGCCACCTGAGCGATTACGGCAGGTCATCGAGCGGCCCGCGCACCTGGCCGGACTCACCGTGGAAGCGTCCCTGACTGACCTGCTGATCGAAGACACGACCGCGGCCGGCATGGACAACGCCCTCCCCCTGCTCTCGCACGCACTGTTGCGAACCTGGAAGGCCGGCCGTGGATCGGCCATGACCGTAACCGACTACCTGTCCACCGGACGAGTGAGTGGGGCCCTGCAAGAGACGGCCGACGCCATCATCAAGGGCCTCGACCTGGACGGCAGACAGATCGCTCGCCGATTGCTGACACGGCTGGTGCGGATCGGTGCCGGTGCGGGACAGGACGTCATCGACACGGCCCAGCCGATTCCGCTGGACGAACTGCGTCCTGCCCCCGGCACGCCGGAGCGGGAGGCATTCCAGCAGGTGCTGGACCGGTTCATCGCCGCCCGACTGATCACAGTAGACGCGCACACGGCACGCATCGCTCACGAGGCGCTCATTCACTCCTGGCCGCGTCTGCGCGAATGGCTTGCCACCGACAGGGCCGCCTTGTTCCGCCGCCAGCAGCTCGACCAGCACGCTCGCGAATGGGCTGCGCACGGACACGACTCATCGTTCCTGTACGGTGGCGCGCGCCTTGACGCCCTTGCAGACGATCAGGCGAGATGGGACGAGGACCTCAGACGCTTCGGCCCCTTGCCGGAGTTGTCGGCGAACTTCCGGCACGCCAGCCTCAACGCCCGCGAGCGAGCGTCGCGGGCGCGTCGGCGACAACGCGCGACGGTCATCAGCTCTCTGGTGGTCGCCCTGATCGCGGCCACGGCGGTCGCAATCGTCGCGGTCACAACGGCACGAAACAACGACGAGCAGCGGCTGATCAGCCTTTCTCAGAAGGTCGCCTCGGACAGTGTCAGGCTGGCCGACCTAGACGGCAACCTGTCGCGGTCCCTGGCTGCGACGGCCTATGGCTTGTCTCCCACGACCGCGGCCCGGCACGCCCTGGCACGCGCATGGAACGACACGCGACGGGCTCTCTTCCTCGGTGAGAACCCCCCTACCCTGACAGCCGTGTCCGGGCGGATCGGTGGCCAGGACGTCATAGTGACCGGACACGACAACGGCACCATCACGATGTGGGACGCCCTGCACGCCGTTCGCCTGCGCACCATGCGCTCCAGCGGCGCGGTGAACAGCCTGGCCTTGGCCGACCTCCCAGCACCGGCGATCATCTCCGGCCATCAATCTGGGCACATGGTGCTGTGGGACGCGCAGACCGGGCAACTCCTGCAGGACATCGAGACGCCTGCCGAACTGAATTCCCTCTGCGTCTCCAGCGTGTCGGGAGCGCCCGTACTCGTCTCCGCTCATACCAACGGACGCGTGTACCTGTGGACGCGAGAGACAGCCACAATCTTGCGCACGGTACGAACCGGTGGGATCGACGCGCAAGTTGGCTGCGGACAGGTCGACGGCTCGCCGATGATTGCCATCGGTGTCGTCATCCCGGACAAGCACCGCGGTACCGGCAGACTCGACATCAGGGAGGCGGCTACCGGCCGCCTGGTCCATAGCGCACCGACCGGTCGGGTGAGCCGCCTGGCCTGGGCCGAACTGCTGGGCCGCCCTGTGCTGCTGGAGGAATCACGAATTGGCGGGAACATCGTCACTCACACCGCGGCGATATGGGACGCACGAAGATGGACGATCCTGCACGAGCAGTCCCAGAGATGGGGAACCGTCTCACCCGCTCTGGGCGAGCTCGACGGACGACCCGTCCTCGCCTACGGCGCCCAAGGTGGGGTCCAGGTCTGGGATCCGGCCACCGATCAGGTCGTACAAGAGTACAAAGGCGAGAGCAATCCGACGGAGCCGGACACCCCCGTGGTGGTGATGTGGCTCGATGGCGGCAAGTCCCTCGCGGCCGTCTACAGACGCGGCGTGATCGCCGTGTGGAATCCGCGGATCAAGCCATGGCGAATGCTTGAGAGCCACCCTCCGTCTTCGTTGGCCACAGGATTGATCGGCGGACGGTCGGTACTGGCCGTTCAGGCTTGGAAGGAACCGATAGAGGTGTGGGATCTCGCCTCTGGAAAACGTCTACGCACGGTCGATCTTCATAGCGATGTGTACGGCATGGAGTGGGGAGAACTCGGCGGCCAACCGGCCATCGCCAGCTGGCTGGATGATGACAAGGTCATTATTTGGAGTCCGGCATCCGGCGCAAGGATAAATACTTTCAAGATGGGGGCAAAACAGCAGACGATGGTATGGGCACAGGGGCAGCTCGTGACGGGAGGCAGCGACGGCAGCCTCAGAATATGGGAGCCCGGAACAGGTCGGCTCATTAGCGAGAAGAAGGGCAATGCCGCGATCAGCTCGCTGGCCGTCGGACACCTGGACGGCACGACAATCATCGCCGCCGGCTACGACAATGGCGATATCATCTTGTGGAGTCCGGCCGCCGATATCCCTCTACGTACGATGACCGTATCGGGTTCGGTTGACAGCCTTGCATGGCAGGACCTGGGGACCGAACCAGTTCTCGCTGTCGGGCAGTTCAGCGAAGGGCGCAACAACGTGCAGCTCTGGTCATCACGCACCGGCACTCCTCTGAGGAGCCTGCCGATCCCCGAGGGGCTGAGGGCGGTTTCCTGGTCGATTGATGGCGGCAGGCCTGTCCTTGTCACCGCGAAAGACAACAACATCTTGACCACCTGGGATCCGATCACCCTCGTTCCAGTGAATTCACAGACCCTTCCCTTTGCGTCCGGCAGCACGCTGTTGCCTGTTGTCATCGACGGCAGGCCCATGATTGTCTCTGCGAATCTTGAGGTGCTGAACGATACCCCAGTCCAGGTTTGGGATATGGCCCTCCCCGCCGACCTGCTGCCGAAGGTGTGTCAACTGATCACGCGGCCCTTGAGCAGGCAGGAATGGCTCATATACGTGGGAACAAGTGAGCCGTACCGCGACGCTTGTCATCCCTGACGGATTTGTCCAGATAATGGCTTTAGCTCGGGCAACTTGGGCTCGTAAGCGCGGGCGGCGGTGCGAGGCGAGCAGCTGCGTCAGAGGAAGCCGGCTCGCCGGGACCGCGTGGATCGTTCAGGACCGGCGGACGCCGCGTGTCGAGCCCCGCATGCGCAATGAGCGCGGCGCTCAGGCCGCGCGCGCCGGCGGTGGCTGCCGGCACATCTGCGATCATCGCGTCCGGGAGGTGCTGGCCCGAGTCGACCAGTAGCGCATGCGCCCTCGGTTCCGGACAGTAGCCCCGATGTTTCAGTGAGCGGCTCAACCCTCCGGTGTGTCCGTCGGTGACTGGCTGCGCAAGGCGTCCTGGACCTCCGACATGATGGCGCGGGTCTGGTCATTGCTGAGAGTTCTGACCCGGTTGGCGGTGACCGTCACCTCTGTCCCGTCCGATCTCTTCACCGTGAGTTTGACGTCGCTGGTGCGATAGCGCAGCCACGCGATCACTACTCCCGCCACGGTGGCGACCACTTCGGGGGAGCCGGTGACAAACTCCACTGCTTCGGCGACCGGCCCGAGTGTGCCTGGCGGCGGTGCGCTCTCCAGCAGGCGCACGCTGCCCCGCAGGTCGGGGTCTCGACGCAGGTACGTATACAGTCCTCGCACTTGAGCAGCGGGCTCAACCAGCACCAGGGCCAGGCCTGTGCTCTTGTCCTTGGCATTCGCCTTCGAGCCATCCGACACGACATCATTAGGCACCCACGTGCTCGACCAATGCAAGAGATATGCGGCAGCCTGTCCACATACCACTCGAAAATGGGCCACTCGCTGGTACTCGGCGACCTTGGCGAACGACACCTTGACGTGTTCGGCGAAGGCCTGGCGGCTCATCCCGGTCTGAGTGGCCAGTTCTTGGCGCAGGGCGAGGGTGAAGCGGTGCCACAGCGCGCCCGCGTGTGCCTGCCACAGGACCGCGCCGGTGTAGTCGTAGCAGTCGGGGCACAGGGGTTGGCCGAGACGTTCGTCGTGGGGCTGGTGTCGCAGGTGGCAGCCCATCGGCTGTCCGTGCTCGCATCGGGTGTCGTGCCTGCGGGGTCGGCAGGCGCGGCCGTCGCGGTGGGAGTGGACGGGGCCGAAGGAGGGCGCGGTCAGGGTGACGAACGCGCGGGGGTGTGCACTGACCGACTCCGGGACGCCCTTGCCGCCGGACAGGCCCGCCCGGATCAGGAGGAGGGTGTCGGCCTGGTAGGTCTGTGAGCAGGCCGGGCAGACCGAGGCTCGCCGGTTACCGCAGGCCACCAGGAGATGGCCGGAGGGCTCGCCGTCGGTGGTGTAGGCGTGCAGGACCTCGCCGGTGCCCGCGTCCACGATCAGACCTCGCCGCCCCCGGCAACCACCCCGACGTGCAAGCCTTCGGCTGGGACCTCGCCCAACGCGACCGGGAAACCCCGCTGTTCACCGGCGAGAAGACCACCGCCAACCGAGATGTCGCGATCATGCTCAGCGTCCGCCCCGGCCACCCGGTCATCCACCGCCGCGGCATGTGGCACCGAGGACACACCGCCGTCATCCACGGCGCATCGGCCCGCCTGGAGATCAACTCCTACACCAACGCCGACATGCTCCCCGACTGGGACGACCCCAAGCGCCACGCCCAGTACCGCAAGCGGCCCGGCTTCTTTCACCAGTCGCTCGTCCGTGAACACGGCCCCGTCCGATGGCTGACTCTCACCGGTGCCCGCATCACCTACGAAAACGAACGAGCCGCACCGCGAGCTCGCCGACGACCCCGAAGCCGACTTCACCCCGCAGGAACTCAGCGACAACGGCATAGACCTCGTGATCTAGGCGCGGCCGTACAGTTCGCTCATGTAGCGGTTGATTCGTGGCAGCCTTCGGGCCGACTCCTCCTTATCATCCAATTCCCAATCTTCGTCGCTGGGGCGGGGGAGTGCGGACAGCTCATGGCCACGTGCCTCCCGAGCGTTGGAGAAACTTTCATGGCCTTTGCCGGTTACTCGTTCCCAAGCGTCACCAGCCACGTAGTCCAAGATCTCGAACTGTGGCCAGTCATCCTTTGTCCACAAGGGGCCACGACGCTCCATGGAGACCAAGCGCTGCACCTCCGGTACGTCAACCAGAGCGTCCGGGTCACGGGCCACCTGTTCGAAGACCTCCCGTCCCAGACCCACGAGCCACATCTGGAAGTACCAGAAGCCGTCGTCGGAGCCGAATCCGAACAGGGCGCGCATGGCACCCCACATCAACCACGTGTCCACTCGGCGCCTGGCCAAGAGCATGCACGACTCGAAATCGAGGATGTCCTCACTGGAGCGTTGTTCCAGCGCATCTTGAAGCCATGCCGCGCGCGCTTTCTTCCCACTCGTTTCGCACCCGGATTGCTCTATCAGGTGCCAGAACTCGCCAGTATCCACAAGGGGGGATCATGGCAGGGGCCGACGACTTTCGGCTGATCTGCGTATCCGGCTGGGGGCGATCGACGGTCCATGGCCTCGTTCCTCAACCCTGGCCCACCGCACTACTTGGGTGGGGCCGCTCCTACCAGCCGTACGCAGTTCGGGCAGGCTCGTGCGCTGGTGGTGTCGAACGTGAGAGACCAGCCGGTGAACGGCAAGGGATGTGCCGCATCGCCGCAGAGGCCGGTTACCTCACCGTCAAGCACGGCGTGCTGCACGGCATCCCGGTCGAGACACGAGAGTCCCAGCCGGTAGACAGGAGGGGAAACGGCGCGCCACGCAGAGCAGGGAGCGAGGTCATCCCAGTGAACCGACCATCGCCGCATCCCCGTCGGTAGATCCTGCTGTGGCCCATCGAGCTGGACCAAGGCGATCACGCCGGGACGGATATTGGCGACCACCTGGCCCTTGCAGCCGATGAGCCGCGATCCGAGTGCCCGTGTCGTCGTCGGGCTGTGCTCCATGCTCTTGATCTCGATTCGGCACCCCGGCTGCTGCCACGCGCCACGCGCTGTCATGCCATCCTCGGCCAACACCCGGCGTCCGCCTCGTGCATGAGAGTGCGTAGCTCGTCGGTGTCTCCGGCCTCCAAGACGAGCGGGCGTGGGGACGGCCAGGCGGCGATCGCGTAGAAGCGGCGAGTGTACGGGCCATAGAACACTGCCCATCCAGGCTCAGAGCGGTCCAGTTCCCATGCGGCGCGTCGCTTGTCCGGATCCCAGCCTCGGTAGCTCGCTAGAGGCACCGACGCGACGTCCAAGGCCCTGTCCTGATGGCCCGCTGTGACGCTGTTCGCGGGGATCGGGGCGCCTCTGGAGTTGTCCATGGGTCGCACCTCCAGTGTGCGATCAAGGAACCCGTACGGCGTGTCAGCGCCTGCGGGTTCCGCCTTTTCACGGTCCTCTCATGACATCTCCCGGTACCCCCGCGCCGACAGTGCGAGTAAGGGAGACTGGGGGAGACAGGCGGACCCCACGTCCCCCGAGGTGCACACAATGGATAGCGTTCCGGCCTGGGCCGTACGGTTGCGCGCCGAAAGGCGTGGCAGGTTGTGGACACAGCGAGACATGGCCAAGCGCCTTGCCGACGCAGCCGACCCACACACCCGGGCTCGTCTACCCGAGCGGGAATCCCTGATCCGAATGATCAAGGATTGGGAGGCCGGCAGGCACCAGCCCAAGGACCCCTATCGATTGCTCTACTGCCGAGTGTTCGGCATGGAGGAAGCCGAGTTCTTCGCCGATGACGCGGAAGCCACGGTACGGGACAACGCTCCCTTCGAAGGCGAGATCGAGGCGTTGGAGCTGGCCCGTCGGGTTGCGGCGAGCGATGTGGGTAACGAGACGCTTGACCGGCTGGAATCGGCCGTCGACGACCTCGCGATGGCCTACCAGAGAACACCACCGGCCGAATTGCTGAAACGAGCACGCCAGCACCTGTCCTACGTCTCGCATCTGATCAACGCCAAGGCCACGTCCATGAGAGTGGTGTACGAGTTTGACCTGGTCACAAGCGTGGCGGCCGTGAAATGAACACGGCCATCGCGTGATCCTTCGAGTGCGA
>NZ_JBSFGJ010000441.1:0-7761 GCF_053596515.1 Nonomuraea sp. NPDC001684 | reverse complement strand
TTGTCGCCGAGCGCGTAGTTGATGTGCCGGACCGCGAAGTCGAGGTAGCGGGCCTTGCGCGCCGGGTCGCTGATCGAGTCGCTAGGCTGCACGTCGGGGTACTGCTCGCCGACGGCGACGGGACCGTGCAGTCGTGGAACTCCGAGGCCGAGCACCTGCTGGGCTGGACGTCCGAGCAGGCCGTCGGCAGGCCGCTGGCCGACCTGGTGGCCTGGCGCGGCCACGGCCCGTACGCGATGCCCCTGTCCGGCACCCTGTCCCTGGGCCGCTGGCGGGGCGAGGCGCGCATGCGCCACCTCGACGGCCGGCTGATCCCCGTCTACGTCTCCCACGTGCGCAGCCGCGGCGGGCCGCAGGACCGGCGGTCGATCTGGATGATGGTGGCCGGCGACCACCGCTACGTGCTGACGCCGCCGGCCGCGCCGCTGCGCCGGGAGGCCGGGCGGCGGATCAAGGACCTGCTCGACCGGGACATGCCGTTCGCGGAGCTGCTGGACACCATCGCGCGGATCGTCCAGACCAGCAGCGGCGGCGACGCGGCGTACGTGCTGCTGGCCGCCGAGGGCGGCGACCGGTTCGGCGTGGCGGCGGGCGCGGGCGCGACGGCGGGGCTGGTCGGCGTGCTGGCCGCGGGCGTGTTCGGCCCCGACGGCAGGACGCCGTCGATGATCGACGACCTGCTGGCCGGCGACGTCGAGCTGGCCCAGCAGCTGCGGGCCAGGTCGCTGGCGTGCGCGCCGATGAGCGTGGGCGGCGAGGTGACCGGCTACATCGTGGTGACCGCGGCCCAGCCGGGCCGCTTCGACCAGGAGCTCACGGTCAGTCTGCAGCACATCGCCGACCAGGTGGCCGTGCCGGTGCAGCGCGAGCGGCTGGCCGAGCGCGAGCGCGCCCACCGGGGCCGGCTGTCGTTCCTGGCCGAGGCGGGCGAGCTGCTGGCCGGGGTGCACGACGAGGAGCTGATCGCCGCGCTGACCGCGCAGCTCGTCGTGCCCAAGATCGCGACGTGGGCGGCGGTCTACCTGACCGATCTGGCGGGCATGACCAGGCTCGCCCACGTCTGGCACAGCGAGGAGCGCTACAACGCCAACCTGCGCAGGTCGCTGCCGGCGATCCCGCGCACCGCGCTCAACGAGGTGAGCTGGCCGGTCGGCCCCGAGACGGTGTTGTCGTTCCCGCTGCTCACGCAGGGCAGGTCGCACGGCGCGCTGGTGATCGGCCGCGCCGAGCCGACCCTGCCGCTGGAGCTGGCCGACCTGCTGGCCGACCTGTGCCGGCTGGTCGCGCTCAACCTGCACACCGCCATGCTGTACGCCCGCCAGGCGACCACCTCCCGGGTGTTGCAGCGCAGCCTGCTGCCCATGCGCGTGGCCCCCATGCCGGGCCTGGAGTCGGCGGTCGTCTACGAGCCGGCCGAGGAGGGCGCCGACGTGGGCGGCGACTTCTACGACCTGTTCACTGTCTCCGACCACTGGTGCTTCGCCCTCGGCGACGTGTGCGGCAGCGGCCCCGAGGCGGCCGCGGTGACCGGCCTGGCCCGGCACGCCGTCCGGCTGCTGGCCAAGGAGCACTACACGGTGGCCGACATCCTCGACCGGCTCAACCAGGCCCTGCTGGAGGAGGGCGACGACGGCCGTTTCCTGAGCCTGCTGTGCGGGGAGCTGATCCCGCTGCCCCAGGGCGGCGCGCTGTGCACGATCGCGTCCGCCGGGCACCCGCCGCCGCTGCTGCTGCGCGCCGACGGCGCGGTCGACACGGTGGCCGCGCCGCAACTGCTGCTCGGCGTCGAGGCCGGCGCCAGGTTCTACGTCGAGACGTTCGAGCTGGCGCCGGAGGAGGTGCTGCTGTGCGTCACCGACGGCGTGACCGAGCGGCGCGACGGCGACCGGCTGCTCGACGACGACGACGGCCTGTCGGCGCTGCTGTCCACCTGCCGCGGACTGAGCGCCCACGCGGTGGCCGAACGCGTGCGGCACGCGGTCGAGACGTTCGCCCAGGAGCCGTCGCAGGACGACGTGGCGCTGCTGGTCATCAAGGCCGCGACGGAGCTGCGCGGGGTCAGGCCGTGAAGCGGTAGGTGGTCGAGGAGGTGTGGCGCTCGCCGGGCCGCAGCACGGTCGAGGGGAAGTGCGGCTGGTTCGGCGAGTCGGGGAAGTGCTGGGTCTCCAGGCACAACCCGGCGAAGGGCCCGTACGGCGTGGCCACCCCGTCGAGCATGCCGCCCGTGTAGAACTGCACGCCCGGCTCGGTGGTGGTCACCCGCATGGTCAGGCCGCCCGCGCTGACCTCGATGTCGCCGTCGAGCACGTAGCAGTGGTCGTAGGCGCCGCCCATCCGCTCGCCCACCGCGTGCGGCTCGGTGAAGTCGAAGGGGGTGCCCTTGACCGGCGCGAGCTCCCCGGTGGGGATCTTGCCGTCGTCCACCGGGAGGTAGTGGGCGGCGTCCAGCCTGACCAGGTGACCGAGCACGTCGCCGCCGCCGGTCAGGTTGAAGTAGGAGTGGTTGGTGAGGTTGAGCACGGTGGGCGCGTCGGTCTCGGCGGCGTAGTCGAGGCGGAGGGCGTCGTCCTCCAGCGTGTAGGTGACCGCGGCGGTGAGCGTGCCGGGGTAGCCCTGGTCGCCGTCGGGGCTGGTCAGTTCCAGGGTGACGGAGGCGGGGGTGCGGGCGGTGATCGTCCATACCTTGCCGTCGAAGCCCTCGGTGCCGCCGTGCAGGCTGTTGGGGGCGTGGTTGACCGGCAGGCGGTGCTCACGGCCGTCGAGGGTGAAGCGGCCGCCGGCGATGCGGTTGCCGTAGCGGCCGACCACGGCGCCGAAGTAGCGGCTGCGGGTGCGGTAGTCCTCCAGCGTGTCCAGGCCGAGCACGACGTCGAGGCCGGAGACCGCCAGCGAGCGCAGGACGGCGCCGTAGGTCAGCACCTCGGCGCGCAGCCGTCCGGACGACAGCTCCACGCGCTCGACGGTCTCCCCCGACGGCAGCGTTCCGAAGATCATGAGTTGGCCCTTCCCGTGGACTCGCGGACGATGAGGTCGGTGTCCAGGTTGATCACCGCGCCCTCGCCCTCTGACTGCAGCAGCAGGTCGACCGCCATCCGGCCGGCCACCGCGGCGGGCATCGCCACCGTGGTGAGCTTGGGCCGGCCGAGCCGCCCCGGCAGGATGTCGTCGAACCCGATGACGCTGATCCGGCCCGGCACCTCGACGTCCATCGCGGTGAGCCCTTCGATGAGGCCCAGCGCGACGAGGTCGTTGTAGGCCAGCACGCCGGTCGCCCCGCAGGCGGCCACCTCCGGCGCCACCGCCAGGCCGCCGGACTCGGTGGGCTGGTTGGGGCCGAAGAAGAGCAGGTCGAGGCCCGGCATCTCGGCCGCGGCGGCCTGCATCTCGTTGCTGGTCCACGAGCCGGGCGGGCCGGACAGCAGGGCGATCCTGCGGTGGCCGAGCCCGGCCAGGTGCTCCAGCGCGAGCCTGGCGCCCTTGCCGACGTCCATCAGCACCGCGGGCATGCCCTTGATCCGCCGGTTGACCAGCACGAACGGCACGTCCTCCGCCAGGCGTTCGATCATCCGGTTGGACAGCCGGGGGCTGCACAGCAGCACGCCGTCCACCTGCTTGGCGAACGTGCGGATCAGCTCCTCCTCGACCCGCGGATCCTCGTCGGTGTCGGCCACGAAGACGTGGTAGTCGCGCCCCCGCGCCTGCGCCTGCGCGGCCTTGATCAGCGGCGGGAAGAAGGGGTTGGCGATGTCGGCGACGATGAGGCCGAGGTTGAACGTGCGGCCGGTCGTCAGCGCCCTGGCCGCTCTGTTGGGCCGGTAGCCGAGGTCGTCGGCGGCGGCCAGCACGCGGTTCCGCGTGGCAGGATTGACCAGGTGCGGCGCCGAGAACGTGCGCGAGACGGTCGACACGTGCACGCCGCAGGCGCGGGCGACGTCTTTGATCGTCACCGTCATGGCCGTCCTCCTTGCAAACGGTTGCCAGAGCCAAGCCTTGACCTTCGGCGGTCCCGGCGTCAAGGTTTCTGCAACCGTTTGCCTACCAGGAGCCGCCGAGTTCGTTGAGCGTGAACATCCCGCCGGCGCGGTCGTGCACCGGGTCCGACAGGTCGGGCTCGCCCTGTTCGGCGACGAGGGCGGCGGCCTGGGGCTCGGAGTCGTCGCGGGGCTCGTAGCCGAGGCGGCGGGCCTCCTCCAGCGACCACCACCGGCGGGCGTTGCCCGAGACGCCCCAGACGACGTGGTAGCCGGGCGCGACCAGCGCGGCCTCCACCAGGCGGGCGAGGTCGCCGGGCGAGATCCAGGTGGCCAGGCCGCGGGTGTCGGCCGAGCCCTCGTTGCAGGTGCCGAGCCTGATCACGGTCACGTTCATGCCGAACCGGTCGTGGTACAGGCTGCCCAGGGCCTCCATGACGACCTTGCTGACGCCGTAGAAGGTGTCGGGCCGCGGGAAGGCGTAGTCGGGCAGGTCGGAGCCGTCCCGCGGCCTGGTGTGGAAGCCGGCCGCGTGGTGGCTGCCCATGAGCACCAGGTGCCGGACGCCCTCGTTCCTGGCGGCCTCCATGAGGACCTGGGTGCCGTTGACGTTGGCGTGCACGATGTCCTCCCACGGGTGCTCGCGGCTCTGGCCGCCCAGGTGGAGGACGGCGTCCACGCCCTTCATGGCCTCGGCCACGGCCGCGGGGTCGGCCAGGTCGGCGCCCGCCCATTCCTCGTCCGGTCCCGGCTCGACCGGCCGGAGGTCGGAGAGCCGCAGCGTACGGCCTGGACGGGCGAGCCGCGGACGGAGCAGCGTGCCGACTTTTCCCGCGGCGCCGGTCATCAGAATGCGCATGCCCACCGTTGTACACAATCCTGATTCAAATTCACATACTTGAATATTGACCGCCTTGTCTCGCGGTAGTTACCGTCACAGGAACAAGTTCATGCACACGACACGTGTCCACGTATGTGAACGGGAGGCGGTCTGATGTCACGCCGTTTGCTGAGGGCCGCGCTCGTCGCGGCCCTGGCCGCAACGCTGACGGGCTGCGGTTCCGGGGGATCGAGCAGGAACGACACGCTGGAGATCTGGATCAGGCAACCGCCCGACTCCGATTCCGCGAAGACGGCGGTGAAACTCGCCGACGCCTTCACCAAGGCCACCGGGGTCAGGACCAAAGTCGTCGCGCTCTTTGACGACTTCGAGACGAAACTCAACCAGCAGGCCGCCCAGAAGGCGCTTCCCGACATCGTCATCAACGACACCGCCCAACTCGGCAACATGCATTCGCAGGGCTGGCTGCAGGAGGTCGACAAAGGCCGGCTGGCCGGCGGTGACCAGCTCTCCGACCTGGCCTGGAAGGCGGCCACCGGCTCCGACGGCAAGTTCTACGGCGCGCCCTTCTCCGCGCAGGCCTTCGCCCTGATCGTGCGCAAGGACTGGCGGGAGAAGGTCGGCATGCGTCCGCCGTCGACCTGGGCCGACCTGGCCGCGCTCGCGCGTGCCTTCACCGAGAAGGACCCGGACGGCGACGGGCAGCAGAACACCGCGGGCTTCGTGATCCCGGCCGGCACCAAACGCGGCTACGCCTCCTGGTACGCCTCCTCCCTCGTCTACGCCAACGGCGGCGACTTCGTGAAGCCCACCGGACCCGGCAAGTTCGCCGCGATGACGGACGACCCCAGGACCGTGGAGGCCGTCCAGTTCCTCCAGGACCAGTTCTGCAAGAGCAAGACGGTCAATCCGGGCGCGGTGAGCAACGACACCACCGTCACGCACGAGGTGTTCGAGAAGGGGCAGGGCGGCATCTACCTGGTCGGGCCGTACGTGCTGGCCCGGTTCGTCAAGAGCGTCGGAACCGACAGGATCGAGGTGCTGCCGGTGCCCAAGGGCCCGTCCGGCGGTCCCGGCACCCTCGGCGAGGGCGAGAACGTCTACCTCATGGTCGGCTCGGACCTGGCCGACGCCCAGAAGAAGTTCGCCGAGTTCGCGATCTCCCCCGAAGGCCAGCGGATCGGTATGAACAAGGACGCCAACGGCGCCATCGTCCGTCTGCCCGTGAACAAGGGCGTCGACCTGGCCGCCGAGCGGCAGGACCCGCGCTGGAAGGTGTTCCAGGAGTCCTACGAGCACGCCGTCTACGCGCCGCCGGTGCCCAACTGGGCGCCCATCCGGCAGGACTCGGCCGACGTCATCAACACCGTGTGGGCCGACTGCGGCGCCGACGTCAAGGCCAAGATGGCCGAGCTGACCGCCAGGCTCAACCAGGAACTGCAGAGCCAGAAAGCGTCATGACCGCGACCGTCACGGGGACGCCCGCCACGACGGCCGCCCCGCGCCGCCGCGCCGGGCGGGCGCGGCGGCGCGGAACGCTGGTCGCCTGGCTGTTCCTGGCGCCCGCCCTGCTGCTGTTCCTCTACTTCAAGTTCATCCCGATGGCCCTCGGCCTGTGGAAGAGCTTCAACAAGGTCCAGTACGCCTCCGACGAATGGGTCGGCCTCGGCAACTACCGCACGATCATCGCCGACGACGCGTTCGTCTCGGCCGCCTGGCACAGTCTCGTGCTGGCGCTCGGCACCACGGTCGGCTCGCTCCTGCTCGGGCTCGTGCTCGCGCTGCTCATCGAGGGGCCCGCCCGCTACCTGTGGTTCGTCAGGACCGCGGCCTTCCTCCCGGTCGTCACCACGATGGCGGCGGTCGCCGAGGTGTGGCGGATCATGTTCCATCCGGGCGACACCGGCCTGCTCAACGTCGTCATCGGCTGGGTGGGCGTCGATCCGCAGCCGTGGCTGGGCAGCGAGGACTCCTCGCTCTGGTCGATCATGATGATGAGCGTCTGGCGCGGGACGCCGTACGACATGATGATCTTCCTGGCCGGTCTGGTCGGCGTGGACCGCAGCCTGTACGAGGCCGCCGCCGTCGACGGCGCCGCCACCCGGCACCGGCTGCGGCACATCACGTTGCCGGCGTTGCGGCCGGTGTTCTGGATCCTGTTCACGCTGGCCGCCATCCGCGGGCTGCGGGTGTTCGTCGAGGTGTACGTCCTGACCAACGGCGGCCCCAACGGCTCGTCGGAGGTGCTGATGACGCTGATCTACAAGCTCGGCTTCCAGAAGAACGAGCTGGGGGTGGCCGCCGCGGGCGGGATCGTGCTCTTCCTGGCCACGCTGGCGCTCACCCTGGTCGTGCAGACGCTGCGCAGGAGGCAGGCGACATGAGGTTCGACAGCGCCCTGGGCCTGGAGGCGCGCAAGGGGCCGGCGGCCACCCTCGGGAAGGTCGCGCTCTACTCGGCGATGGTCCTGGTCTTCACCGGGCCGCTGGTGGGGCTCCTGGTCAGCGCGTTCAGCAGGACGCTCGACCCGACGTCCTTCTCGTTGTGGCCGGACGACCTCACGCTGGAGAACTTCGTCCAGGCCGGGGAGAAGAACGTCTACCTGTACCTGGTCAACTCCTTCGTCGTCGTGGGGTTCGGGCTGCTGCTGCAACTGCTGGTGAGCGTGTTCGCGGCGTACTCGCTGGCGCGCAAGCGGTTCCGCGGCATGACCGTCGTGATGCTGCTCATGCTGGCCACGATGATGCTGCCCGAGGAGATCATCGCGATCCCGCTGTCGCTCGTCCTCGCCGACCTGCCCGTCCTGCACCTCAACCTGATCGGCACGTACGCCGGGATGATCCTGCCCGTCGGCGCCTGGGGCTTCTCGATCCTGGTCATGACGGAGTTCATGAAGGAGGTGCCGGTCGAGCTGGAGGAGGCCGCCCGCATCGACGGCGCGGGCGAGCT
>NZ_JBSFGJ010000440.1:0-7780 GCF_053596515.1 Nonomuraea sp. NPDC001684 | reverse complement strand
CTGGAGGTCGGCGTGTTCCGGGCCGTCGAGGAGCTGGCCGGGGACCGGATCACCGTGTCGTACCTGCCCGACGGCGTGCTCGTCGAGGGCACGGCGGCCCGGCGCGCCCGCCGCCGGCTGCACACCCTGGCCGACGGGTACGGCGGGACGCTGGCCACCGGCGGCCCGGACGACGTGCGGGTATGGTTGCCCGGATGATCAGGGTGATCGTCGTCGACGACCAGGCGGTGGTCCGGGCCGGGATCGCCGCGGTGCTGGCCGCCGAACCCGACCTCGACGTGGTGGGGCAGGCCGCCGACGGCGAGTCCGCCGTGGCGCTCGCCGCCGAGCTGCGCCCGGACGTGGCGCTCATGGACGTCCGGATGCCCGGCCTCGACGGGCTCGCCGCCACCGCCCGGATCACCGCCGGCACGCCGGGCACCCGGATCGTCGTGCTGACCACGTTCGGCCTGGAGGAGTACGTGTTCGGCGCGCTGCGCGCGGGCGCGTCCGGGTTCCTGCTCAAGGACGCCGAGCCGGCGCGCGTCGTGGACGCGGTGCGGGTGATCGCGCGCGGCGACGCGCTGCTCGACCCGGTGATCACCCGGCGGCTGCTCGAACGCTTCGCCGCGGCCGCCGACCCCGGCCCGCCCGCGCGGCCCGACGGGCTCACCGCCCGCGAGCGCGAGGTGCTCGGGCACGTCGCGCGCGGGCTGTCCAACGCCGAGATCGCCGCCGTCCTGGCGCTCAGCCCGGCCACGGTCAAGGATCACGTGGCGGCGATCCTGGCCAAGCTGGGCGTGCGCGACCGGCTGCACGCGACCATCCACGCCTACGAGTCCGGCCTGATCCGTCCCGGGGCCGGCTGACCCCCGCCGCGTGGCGGGGGCACGGTTCGGTCGCCGGCAGGAGGAGACGCGGCGCGCGCGTTCCTAACGTTGTGGCACATGAAACGTGTGTCAGGCGCGATCCTGCTGGTGGGCGCCGAGATCGCCGCGGTCGCCGCCGGGGCTCTGGTCTTCCTGCTCGTGGCGGCCGTGACGGCCGCCGTGCCGCTGTTCGCGGGGGCGGGGGTGCTCGCCGTCGCCGTCGTCTCCTGGCTGCTCGGACGTCCCGCGCTCCGCCTGCTGGGGCTGCCCCGGCTGGTGCCGCCCTACGTGGTGGTGAACACCGTGGCGGTCACCGCCCTCGCCGGGCTGGCGGCCTTCCGGCCCTTCCCCGTCCCGCCGCCGGCCGCGACGCCCGCCGGGGTCGCGTACTGGCAGCTCCCGACGGGCTCCCGGCTCGCCTACGTCAAGCTCGCCGGATCCGGCACGGCCGGCCGCCCGCCCGTGATCTTCCTGCACGGCGGGCCGGGCACCCCAGGGGAGGGGCTGCCGGAGGGCAGCGAGGAGCTGGCCGCCGCCGGGTTCGACGTCTACGCCTACGACCAGCTCGGCGCCGGCCGCTCGACCCGGCTGGCCGACCCGGCCGGGTACACGGTCGCCCGCCACGTCGCCGACCTGGAGGCCGTCCGCCAGGCCGTCGGCGCCCCGAAGATCGTCCTGGTGGGCAGGTCGTGGGGCGGCACCCTGTCGGCCGCCTACCTCGCCGCCCACCCCGACCGGGTGGCCAAGGCCGTGCTCACCTCGCCGGGCGCGATCTGGGAGCCCGCCTTCCCCGGCGGCGTCGGCAGCCCGTGGGACGGCCTGCCCGCCTCCCTCCAGGCCCAGGCCGACGCGCTGACGAGCTCCCCGCGCATGCTGGTCCAGTCGTTGCTCCTGGGGGTGAACCCGGCCGCGGCACGGGCGCTGGTGCCCGACGCCGAGGCCGACGCCCGGATGCGCGCGCTGCTGCTGGTGGCCAAGGACGCCACGGGCTGCGCGGACGCGAAACCCGCCCCCGTGCACGGGAACCTGCCCGGCTTCTACAGCAACCAGGTCACCGCCGAGGACGCCGCCGCCGTGCCCGACCCGCGGCCCCGGTTGCGCGGGGTACGGGTGCCGGTGCTCATCATGCGCGGGCAGTGCGACTACCTGAAGTGGGAGGTCACCTACGACTACCGGCGCACCCTGCCGGACTCGACCCTGGTGTACGTCCCGGGCGCCGGCCACTCGATCGCCAACGGCCGTCCCGACCTCTACCGCGGCCTGATCCGCGCCTTCCTCCTCGACCGCCCGCTGCCCGTCCCCGCCTACACCGGCGCCACCGATCCCGCCCGATCCTAGACGTCGTCGCGCGTTCCGGGATCGGTGATCTTAGGATGCGGGTGACTCAGGGCTCCGCCGGGCGGCGGGGCGGGGAAGGAGAGCGAGTGGAGCCGGACGAACGGCTACGTCACAGCTCGTCATTCGGAGCCGCGGCGGCCGCGTACGCCGAGCACCGGCCGGACTACGCGCACGCCGCCGTGCGCTGGGCGCTGGAGACGGCGCCGGGGCGGCGGGTGCTCGACCTCGGGGCGGGCACCGGCAAGCTGACCGCGACGCTGGTCGAGCTGGGCGTCGAGGTCGTCGCGGTCGAGCCCGACCCGGCGATGCTGGCCGAGCTGCGCCGGGCGCTGCCGGACGTCCGCGCCCTGCCGGGCAGCGCCGAGGCGATCCCGCTGCCGGCCGCGTCCGTCGACGCGGTGCTGGCCGGCAACGCCATGCACTGGTTCGACATGGCCGTCGCGGGGCCCGAGATCGCCAGGGTCCTGGCTCCCGGCGGCGTCCTGGCCGGCCTGTGGAACGTGCTCGACGACGGCGTCGACTGGGTGGCCGGGCTCGCGCGGGCCGGCGGCGGCGAGGCGGTCGGCCCGCGCGACACGCCCGCCGCCTGGCGCGCCGAGACGGCCGGGATGCACCTGCCCAGGTCGGGCGCGCCGAGGTTCGGGACGCCGGAGCAGGAGCAGTTCCCGCACGGCCAGCGCCGCACCGCGGACTCCCTCGCCGAGACGCTCGCGACCAGGGCGGGCATGCTCGTCATGCCCGAAGGGGAACGCGCGGCCCGGCTCGGCCGGATCCGCGCCTACCTCACCGGCCGGCCCGAGACCGCCGACGGCGAGTTCACCCTGCCGATGCTGACCGCCGTGTTGCGCGTCCGGCGGTTGTGAGGACGCCCGAGCCAGGGCCGTGAAGAGGTTTCACCTGCCGATCGATCCGAAAACAACGATCAAGCGGCCTCCCGTCGGACGGTGACGGCCGGGAAGGCGGTGCCGAATGTCCGGAGCGCCGTTGTACGACACCATCGGAGCGGCCTACACCACGACGCGGCGCACCGATCCGCGCATCGCCGAGCGCATCTGGGCCGCGCTCGGCGACGCCCGGACCGTGCTGAACGTCGGCGCGGGCACCGGGTCCTACGAGCCGCCCGATCGTTACGTCCTGGCCGTGGAGCCGTCGGCGCTCATGCGCTCGCAGCGCCCGGCGGAGGCGGCGCCGTGCCTGGCCGGGTCCGCCGAGCGCCTGCCGTTCGACGACGGGGCCTTCGACGCCGCCATGGCCGTCTCGTCGGTCCACCACTGGCCGGACGTGCTCGGCGGGCTGCGCGAGATGCGGCGGGTCGCCCGGCGCGTGGTGGTGTTCACCCACGACACCGGCGACGCCGGCTGGCGCGACCGGTTCTGGCTGTCCCGCGACTACCTGCCCGAGGTCGCCGGCCTCGTGGCAGGCCGGCCCTCGGTGACCGAGCTGGCGGCGGCGATCGGGGCCCGGCTGGAACCCGTGCCCATCCCGTGGGACTGCGCCGACGGCCTGTTCGAAGCCTTCTGGCGCCGGCCGGAGGCGTACCTGGAGGAGGACGTCCGCCGCGGGATGTCGGTCTGGGCCAGGCTCGGGCCGGACGTCGAGCGGCGCGCGGTGCGCGAGCTGCGTGCCGACCTCGCCTCCGGCCGGTGGGCCGCGCGCAACCGGGACCTGCTCGAACTCGACGAGGCCGAGCTCGGCCTCCGCCTGCTGATCGCGTAGCCCGGACCGGCGGCCTTCCTCAGCGGTCGCGGAATGCGTGAGAGGTCTTCATCCGTTGTCGCCGCCGTGGACGATCTCACCCCCGCGGAACTCCGCGTCCTGGTCGCCGTCGACGGCGAGGGCAGCGTCACGGCGGCCGGCGTACGGCTGGGGCTGACCCAGTCGGCGGTCTCGCACGCCCTGCGCGCCGCCGAGCGGAAGATGGGAGCCGTGCTGTTCCAGCGGGGCCGCGCCGGCGCGCGGGCCACCGCGGCGGGGCGGGCCGCGGTCGGGCACGCCCGGCACATCCTGCGGCTCATGGAGGTCATGCGGGCCGACACGCGCGCCGCCGCCCGCGGCGAGGCCACCGGGACCATCCGGCTGGCCGCCTTCCGCAGCGCCGCCTTCCACCTGCTGCCGCGCGTGCTGGTCCGGTTCGGCCGGCGGCACCCCAAGGTCACCGTGGACGTGCGCGTCGTGCCGGACCTGGGCAGGGGCATCGCCGGCGAGGTGGCCGACGGCCGGGCCGACGTGGGCGTCCTGACCCTGCCGATGTACGTGGACGGCCTGGTCTGCAAGGAGCTGTACGAGGAGCCGTACGTGCTGGCCCATCCGCTGGGCCATCCGGACCCGCGGTCGCTCCCCATGATCGACTGGCACGAGAACTGCTCGGGCGAGACCCGGCGCTGGCTGGCCGCGCAGGAGTGGATCCCGCCCGGCGACCTCACGGTCGAGGACGACGGCGTCGTCATGTCGATGGTCGGGCACGGGCTCGGCGCGGCGATCGTGCCCCGCCTGTCCACGGTGGACGCCCCGGCCAGGGTCGCCACGGCCGAGCTCGGCGAGGGCGCCCCCCGCCGCCGGGTGGGCTACGTCACCACCCGCGAACTGGCCGGCTCCGCGCTGATCCGCGACCTGCTCGGCGAGCTGCGCACCCTCCGCGCGCCCGCGGCCCCGGCGGCGGCCACCCATCCATGAGCCGCTGCTGACGACCGTTTGGCGGTGCGCTGCCCTGGTCCGGGTACGGTCCCTGGCATGGAAGAGGTGCCGCCGCCGACGGACGACATCGTGCACCGGCTGATCGGCGCCGCCAACGCGCACGACGTCGAGGCGGTGTCGCGGTGCTACGCGCCGGACGCGGTCGTCGTGAGCCCCGAGATGGAGGCGGGCGGTCGTGAGGAGATCGCCTCCTATTTCACCCAGATCTGGGACGGCTTTCCCGACCTGCACTTCACGCTGTGGGAGACCGTCGCCCTGGGCGACACGATCGCCACCGAGCTGACGGCGACCGGGACGCACTCCGGCCCCTACCTGACGGTCGGGGGCGAGGTGCTGGCCGCGACCGGCCGCCAGATCACCGTGCGGGCCTGCTGGTTCTGGGACCTGCGCGACGGGCTCGTCTCCAGCCAGCGCCTCTACTACGACCAGCTGGAGATCTACTCCCAGATCGGCCTGTGCCTGCCCCTGGCCTTCGAGCCCCCGGACACCGGAGCCACGGAGGAGGCCGGGGACGCCAGGTGACCCGCCGGACAAGGGCGCAGGCCCTCACGGCCTGACGCGGCTGTGAGGGCCTGGGCACGTCCCGGGCGGGCGTCTAGCGGTGCCCGCCCACCTGGCGGGCCTGCTCGCGGGCCTGGTCGGCGGTGGCGGCGGCCGCCTCCGACGCGCTGTCCTTCACCTGCTGGACGGCCTGCCCCGCCAGCTCCTTGGCGTCCTGGCCGAGCTGCTGCGCCGACTCGCGACCGGCTTCCACGACCGGCTCCAGCACGTCGCCGACCTGCTCGCGGAGCTGGCCGACGGCCTGCTCCTCCGCCTCGGTTGCGGGGATGAGCGTGGCGGCCAGCAGACCGGCGCCGAAGGCGATCAGCCCGGCCGCCAGGGGGTTGCCCTGGGTGCCCCGCCTGGCCTGCTCCGGCGCGGCCCGTACGGTCTCGGCGGCCACGTGGGCGCCGTGCCGCACGGTGCCGGCCGCCTGGTGGGCGCCCTCCAGCACCGCGTGGCCGGCCTGGTGTGCCCCCTCGCCCACCGAGCCGGCGGTGGCGGCGACGCCGTGCCGCGCCCGTCCGGCGGCATGGGACGCGCCGTGGGACGCGGCATGGGAGGGGGTTCCCATCACCCGCTCCCGCAACGATCGCGCCGCCTCCCGCACCCGTTCGGTACGGCGGCGCGCGATCCGCGCCGGGCTCGTCCGGTCGGCCAGCCGGTCCACGTCGGCCGCGAGTTCGGCCCTCGTGGCGGCGATCTCGTTTCTCACTTCCTCAGGTCGCGTGCCCATTGCGCGTCCTCCTTGAGCGTCTCGATGGTCTGCTCGGGTCTGGGGTTGATCTCGCGCAGCCGGTTGCGCCCGTTGACGTACAGCACTCCGCCGATGACCGCCCAGACGACCGCGAGAACGAGCGCGGCCCAGCCCAGGCCCATCACCTCGCCCAGACCGAACATGACGGCCAGGGTCACCAGCAGCGCGATCATGTAACCGGCGAAGCCGGCGCCGCCGAGCATCCCGGCCGCCTTGCCCGCCTTGGTCGCCTCCTGGCGGAGCTCGATCTTGGCCAGCTCCACCTCCTGGCGGAACAGTTTGGAGATGTCCTCGCCGATCTCGCCGACCAGCTGGCCGAGCGTCGGTTCCTCGGGCTGCGCGGTCATGGCAGGTCACTCCCGGCGCCGTAGGCGGGCGCCGCGGGTGCGGCCGGGGCGGCCGGCGGCGTGGTGAGCGGCGGCACCGGGCGGGTGTCGTCCTGCCCGAGGGGGTCGCCGAGCGGCCGGTGCAGCGGTTGCGGCGGCGCCGTGCCGGGTTGCGCGACGCTCGGCAGGGTGGGGTCGGCGGGCGGCGGCGGGACCGCGGGCTGGGAGGCCGTCCCTGAGCTGTCGCCGGAGGCCTTGATGACGCGGCCCACCAGGAAGCCCGCGGCCAGGGCGCCGGCCAGGAACGCGGCCGGGCGGCGGCGGGCGAAGCTCTGCACCTCGCCGACCACCCCGGCCAGGCCGTGCCTGTCGAGGTAGTCGGCCGCGCGCCGGCCCTGGTCGGCGGCCTGGCGTACGACGTTGGTCACCGGCGAGTCGGGCTTGGCCTGCTCGTGCATGGCCGACAGGTCCTCCGACCACTCCCGCAGGCTCTGCGCGGCACGCCGGCTCTGCTGCTCGGACTGGGCGCGCACCCGGTCGCGCAGCTCGTCGACGGCGTTCCTGGCCTGGGCCCTGGCCTCGCCGGCCACCTGGACGCCGGCCTCCCTGGCGGCCCCGGCGACCTCCTGCGCGGCGGCCTTGCCCTGATGGAGCGTTCCCTCCCGGCCGGTCCCCGTCGGGTATTCACTCATGGGTGCCCTCCTCGTGGGATTGATGCCGCCTGTGGCTACCCGAACGGCCTCCGCCAAACCAAGAACACCCCAACGCAGGGCAAAGAACGTGAAAAGGGGATCGGCGTCCCGCGCTGCTCCGATGGCGCTCCGAGCGGGTTCGCGCGGGTTCGCGAACCGCCCTGAAGTGCGACTATTCGCGTTATACGGCTGTGCATGGGTAGGGAGGCGCCAGACCTGGTCAATCCGTTGTGGCCCTTCCTAAGGAACCAAGCATGAACGAGTCGCACCCGCTCAAGTCCGCCGTGGAGAAGGTCGTCGGCGCCGTCACCGATCACGACGCCGCGCAGCAGGCCGAGATCCCCGGCGTGCCCAGCAGCCTGCCGCCCCAGCTTGAGGAGCCGACCGAACCGCGGGAGCCGCTGCCGCCCAAGCCGGACCAGACCGGGCCCGAGACCGTCTCGCCCACCGGGCAGCCGACCGGCGCCTCGCAGGACCAGATGGCCCAGGGTGGCGAGTACCTGACCACCGCCCAGGGGGTGCGGCTGCGCGACACCGACCACTCGCTGAAGGCCGGCCCGCGCGGCCCGGTGCTGCTGCAGGACC
>NZ_JBSFGJ010000439.1:0-7802 GCF_053596515.1 Nonomuraea sp. NPDC001684 | reverse complement strand
GTGCCGACCTCGGGGTAGCCGTCCACGATCGCGGCGGGCTTCGAGCCGCTGTCCTGGACCACCGACCTGATCTTCACCGGCCGCGTCGCCGACGCCTTGAAGCTCAGCCGGTACGTCTTCCCGGCCTCCACGGCGATGCCGCTCTGCCCGATCATCGAGGCCCACACGTTGTCACCGCCCGCGGGGACCTGGGCGCACAGCCGTCCGCCCGTCACCTCGATCGGCGTGTTCTTGGACGCCCACCAGCCCTTGACCCCGTTGTCCAGCGAGCCGTTCACGACGCTCTGGTGCACGGGCACGAGAGACACATTGTCCAGGCACAACGTGTACGGCGCGTCCGCACCGCCCACCTGGAACAACACCTGAGCCTCCGAGTCCGACACCTTGGCCGTGGCCGCGTAGGTGAACTTCTTGGAGCTGGCGCCGACCTCGGGGTAGCCGTCCACGATCGCGGCGGGCTTCGTGCCGCCGCCCTGGACCAGCGACCTGATCCTCGTCGTCTTCGTGGCGGTCGCCTCGAAGCTCAACTGGTAGGTCTGGCCGCCCCGGACCTCGATGCCGCTCTGCCCCACCATCGCGGCCCACACGTTGTCACCCCCCGCGGGCACCTCGGCGCACAGCCGCCCGCCCGTCACCTTGATCGGCGTGTTCTTGGACGCCCACCAGCCCTTGACCCCGTTGTCCAGCGAGCCGTTCACCACGGCGTCGCCGGCGGGCGCGGCGGCGTACGCGGGTGTGGCCGCCGCGGCCATCGCCACGAAGGCGCCCGCGGCGATGAGACGCATCGGATAAGAATTCATGATCGTGGATCTTAGGGGGGCGACATCGGCGTCAACCTAGAGCCAATTCCCGGTCTTTTGGTTGGGCCAAATCGCCGTGGGCGGCCGTCTCGGCCTGGCGCTCGGGTCGACGCCACCGGAACGTCAGCCCCGCCGGGCGCAGCGTGCATCATCGGGTGCTCCGGAAGCTCCGGGCCCAGCGGCGGAGCTCGGTGGCGGCCTCGTCGCGGGTGAGGGGACCGCGTTCCAGGTGCACCTCCTGGAGATGCCGGATCGCGGCCCCCACCGTCGGGGAGGGCGGGAGGCCGAGCATTCGCATCACCGTCCTGCCGTCGAGCACGACGGGGACGTCGTCACGCCTGGCGTACCTGTCACGTTCGGCGGCGGCGCGGGCGTCGGCCTCCTGCCTGGCGCGGCATGCGGCCTCCCACGCGTCGTAACCGGGGGCGTCCAGGGCATCCAGGGCCGCCCGGCGCCACCCTTCCAGGTCGCGTTCCCGCCCGAGGCCGACCGCGTCGAACAGGTCCGCCGCACCTGCTCTGACCGCTCCGAGGCGCGCGAGCACGGCGTTGATCGGCCAGTCGTCGCGCGGCGGCCCGGCCTGGATCGAGGCGTGCTCGGGCCCCCAGCCGCGACGGCCGTTCTCCCACAGGGCGGCGGCTTGGCTGCCGCTGCCACCCCAGAAGTCCGCTTCCACGTAGGCGACCTGGCCGCCGCGGGACCAGTCCTTCAGCCTTCCGGCGAGCCCCGGGGACATGAGCGTGAACGGCCCGCTCTCCTGCCGCGCGGCGGTCGGCTCGCCGAAGATCTCGTCGGTCACCGGCAGCAGCCCCAGGCGTTGCCCGAGAGGCGCCACCACAGCCCGTGGCACTTCTCCCGAAAGTGAGCGGAGACGGTCGAACTCACCGACGACACCGTGGAGCACGTACGACATGCCCGCACCCTAGATCACCGGCTTCGTGACCCACCTTCATGATCCACGTCACGCCCGCCGCCGCGGCCGGCCCGTCTAGGGTGGGCGCATGGCCGAACGGCGTCCGTTGATCGCGCGCAGGCTGCGGCCGGGACACTGGGTCGCCCTCGACGTGTTCGCGGCCGTCGCCCTGGCCGCCGGGTTCTCGGTGCCGGCGGTGCTGGCGCCCGAGTCCGCCGGGGTGCCGCCCTTCGTGGCCGTGCCGGTGATCGCACTGGCCTGCCTGCCGACGGCGGTGCGGCGCCGGTGGCCCGTGCCGGTGTGCGCGGCGGTCCTGGTGGCGGCGGTGATCGCGCCGTTCGCCGGGTGGCAGGAGGCGTTCGTGCCCTTGGCCGTCGCCCTGCACGCGGTGGCGCTGCTGCGGGCGCGCCGGACGGCGGTGACGGCGCTGGTGGCCGCGCTGGCGGTGACCGCCGCCGGCGCCGCGATCGGCGCCCCCTCCTGGACGGAGGCGGCCTCGGTGTGCGGATTCGCCTGGCTGCTGCTCGGCCTGGCCTGGACGATCGGGCTCGCCGTACGGGAGCAGCGCGCGTACGCCGCGCAGGCCGTCGCACGGTCGGCGCAGGCCGCGGCGACGGCGGAACGGCTGCGGGTGGCTCGTGAGGTGCACGACGTCGTCGCCCACAGCATGGGCCTGATCTCCATGCGGGCCGGCATCGCCAACCACGTCGCCGCCACGCACCCCGAGGAGGCCGGGGAGGCGTTGTCGATCATCGAAGAGACCAGCCGGAAGGCGCTCACGGACCTGCGCGGCCTTCTGGGCCTGCTCCGCGACATCCCGGAAGATCGGGACGACGGCGCGCCGCGCATGGTGGACAGACTGCGTGAGCTGGTCGCGGCGATCCCGGACGGTCACGTGCGGGTGGAGCTCGACGTCGAGCCTGGCCTCGCGCTCGGCGGCGAGGCGGCCCTGGTCGTCCATCGCCTCGTACAGGAGTCGCTGACCAACGTGCTCCGACACGCCGGCCCCGCCCGGTGCCGGGTGTCCGTCGTCACCCGGGCGCGGCGCGAAGTGGTGGAAGTGGTGGTCGAGGTCGTCGACGACGGTCGCGGGGGTGCGCCGCGTACGGGAGGACACGGGCTGGCCGGGCTGGAAGAGCGGGTGACCCTGCACGGCGGGACGTTCTCGGCCGGGCCGGAGCCCGGCGGCGGCTTCGCCGTCCGCGCCAGACTGCCCTTGCCGAGCGGGTCCGGGTCCGGGTCCGGGGAGGACGACAGGTGAGCACGTTCACGGTACTGATCGCCGACGACCAGGCGTTGCTGCGCGCGGGCCTGCGCAGGCTGATCGACACCGCCCCCGGCCTGACCACCGCCGGCGAGGCCGGCACCGGGCAGCAGGCCGTGGACCTGGCCCGCGACCTGCGGCCCGACCTGGTGCTCATGGACGTCCGCATGCCCGGCCTCGACGGGATCAGGGCCACCGAGCTGATCCGGGCCGACCCGGCGACCGCCGGGACACGGGTGCTGATGCTGACCACGTTCGATCTCGACGAATACGTCTACGGGGCGTTGCGCGCCGGAGCCAGCGGATTCCTGCTCAAGGACACCGGCCCCGGCGACCTGCTGGCGGCGCTGCGCATCGTCGGGGAGGGGCAGGCGCTGCTGGCCCCGTCGGTCACCACGCGGCTGATCGCGGAGTTCGCCCGGCGCGAGCCCGCCGCGATCCCGGCCGGGCTGGCGGCGGGGCTGGCCCAGGTGTCCGGACGGGAGCGCGAGGTGCTGGTGCTGGTGGCCAGGGGGCTGACCAACCCGCGGATCGCCGAGCGGCTCGGCATCGGAGAGGCGACGGTCAAGACCCATGTCCGCAGCCTGCTGGCCAAGCTCGCCGCGCACGACCGGGCGCAGCTCGTCATCGCCGCCTACGAGGGCGGCGTGGTCACGGCCGGCGGGCGGGCGCCGTCAGCGGCGGTAGGAGACCTCGGGGAAGGCGGCTGACGGGCCCCGCAGCAACGCCTGCGGACGGCCGCGCAGCGTCTGCTCGAAGAAGGCCAGCGGGTAGGCGCGTTGGAAGGCCAGCGCCCGCTCGGCCGGGATCGTCCCGACGACCTCCTCCAACTGCTCCTTCCCCAGCCCCAGCGGCCCGGCCGACATGGGGATGAGCAGGACGTCGTCGCCGAAGGAGTTGTGCGCCGCCCCCTTGAGCGTCACGTTGAGCCGCCATCCCCGCAACCCGTCCCAGAAGGCACGCAGTGTCGGATTGGTGGCCATGCCGCCCTTCCCGTCGGTGTCGACGACCATGTACGGCCGGTCGAGGCCGGACTTCGCCACCTTGCCGAAGACGGCGCCGTCCAGGCCGAGCCCGGCCTTGATCCGCGGGTCGGCGTACATGGCGGAGGAGGTGGCCGCGCCGCCGAGCGAATGCCCGAACATCCCGATCCGCGCGAGATCGAAGAGCGGCTTCCCGGCACGGCCGGGCACCTTCTCCTCCAGGGCAGGCAGGCTGTCCAGGACGAAACGCACGTCGGCCACCCGGACGTCGACCGCCTTGGCGAAGGCGGTCACCTCGGCCCCCGTCTCCACCCGTCCGCCGGGGAACTCCACCACCGCCGCGTCATAGGGGTGATCGACGGTGACCACCGCGTATCCCCGGCTGGCCAGCTCCTCGACGACGCCGGTCCCGTAAGCGCGCGAGGCGTTGGCGCCCGGCGAGTACAGGACGACCGGCAGCTTGCCCAGGCTCGTGTCGGCGGGCGCGCCCTCGTGACCGTCGGTCCTGTCCAGCAGCACCGAGCCAGGCTCCAGGTCGTTCATCTTCAGGTACCGGTCCGCCGCCGCCCTCGGCATCCAGGGGGCGACCGGATGGGCCTGCGCGTCCCGGGCCGGGTACCACAGGCTGACCATCAGCTCCCGCCTCCTGCCGGAGCCGTTCCAGGGATCCGGGCGGGACTGATCCACCAGGTGGACCGAGACGGTGCCCACCGAATGCGGGCCCGTCGGCTTCGGGACGGTCAGGCGCTGCGGCGGGTTGGAGCCGCAGCCGGCCAGCGTGAGAGCCAGGACGGTGATGATGAGTGCACGTTTCACCCTCTTCACGCTGCCAACCGCGCACGCCCGCCGCCTCTGACGTGCGAAGGACCTCCGACTCAACCCAGGAGGGTAGAGCTCGCTGGAGATCGTCCTCAGGAATGACACCCACGAATGCTCGACGCGGAGCCACCGGCGGCGGCGGACCAGCCCCTCCCCCGAGACGCGGAGCATGCATTTGTTGGAACCCCTCGTAGGGGCGATGAGGACCGCGGTCGTAGCCATCTGAAGGACGTGTGCAGCTCAAGCCCTGTGCGACGGGTTCGACGCGGTGCAGGGCGCAGGGCGGAGTCCTTATGCGACGCCGGTCTGGGCGCGTACCATCCGCGCGTACCACCCGTGGCGGTCGCCGAGCAGGTCGAGGCGATCTCCGTGTTCCGCCACCCGGCCGCCGTCCAGGGCCACGACGGTGTCGAAGGACTCCAGGACGCCGAACCTGTGGGTGATCATCACCGTCGTCCGTCCCGCCCGCTCGGCCAGGACCGCCTCGACGACCTCCAGCTCGGTCATTGGGTCGAGGGCGGAGGTGGCCTCGTCGAGGACCAGCACCGACGCGTCGGCCAGGAGCGCGCGAGCCAGGGCGATGCGCTGTCGTTCGCCGCCGGACAGCAGCGCTCCCCGCTCTCCCACCAGCGAGTCGTAGCCGTCCGGAAGTGCCGTGATCCGCTCGTGGACGCGGGTGAGCCGGCAGGCCCGCACGAGATCGTCCGCGGTGGCGTCGGGGGCGGCGTACCGGAGGTTGTCGGCGATCGACCCCTGGAAGAGGAAGGGCTCCTGGGTGGCGATGCAGACGCGTCCGGGTGACGGACGGGCGATCTCTGCCCCGTCGACCAGGACCGACCCCTCGGTGGGCGGGTGCAGGCCGGCCAGCAGGTGGCCGAGTGTCGTCTTGCCCGAGCCGCTCGGGCCGACGACCAGCGTGGTGGATCCGGCCGGCAGGGTGAGATTCACACCGTCCAGCGCCGGACGGTCCCGCTCCGCCGCGGCGTACCGGAACATGACCTCATGGACGGCGAGCGCGCCGGGCCCGGAGACGAGGTCCGGGGTTGGCTCGGGCCCGGGCTCCAGCTCGGGCTCGGGCCGCATGTCGAGGTAGTCGAAGACCCGCTCGAAGGCTCCTTGGGCGGAGCGGAAGTCGGTGGAGATGTGCAGGAGTTGCCAGAGGGGCTGGTAGAGCCTGGCCTGCAGCACGGTGAAGGCGACCAGAGTGCCCGGGGTGATCCCGTCGGACAGGCCCGCCGCCACGAACACCAGGTACGGGGTCAGCACGAAGAAGACGTGTCCCGCGCTCAGCACCCCTTGGGCCACCAGCCCGGACCGTACCCCGAGCCGGATCAGCCGCCGGCTCTCCGCGGCGAATCCGCCCGCCTCGTCCGCGCTTCTGCCGTGGACCCTGGCCAGGATGACGGCGCCCAGGCACAGCCGCTCCGCCACGATGGCCGACAGTTGTGCGCGGGAGCGCTGGCTGACCTCCGACAGGTTCTTGAGCGCTCGCCCGGAGCGGGAGGCCACCCAGACGACGACGGGTGTGAGGATCAGGGCGGCGCCCGCGAGCTGCGGTGACAGTGCCACCATCGCGCCGGCGGCGGCCACGAATCCGAGCACGCCGGACAACGTGCTGGGCAAGGTGTCCTTGACGGCGTTCTCGATCTGGACGGTGTCGTTGGCCAGCCGCGACTGGATCTCGCCGCCTCGTGTCGCGGCGAAGAAGGCCAGCGGCATGCGCTGGAGACGGCCGAACAGCTCCACGCGCAGCGCGTGCACCACTTGCTGCGCGACGCGGGCCGACACCCACGTCTGGCCGAGGTCCACCACGCCCACCGCGCAGGCGGTGGCCGCCGCCAGTCCGGCGATCAGCGCGAGCAGCGGCAGGTCGGGACCGCCCGCGCCGAACAGCGCCCGGTCGAAGACCAGCTGGGTCAGCAACGGCACGGCGGCGTTCAGTGCGGAGTAGGCCACGACGAGCAGGACGACGAAGCAGATGGCGAGCCGGTGCGGCATGAACAGCCGTACGACCCTGCGCCAGGTCCCGGGGGCGGGAGGCTGCTCCGAATCGAAGCGGGAACGATCGTGCACGGGCCGGGCCTGTCCTTGTCTCTTGACCGAACGCTGTTGACCAGACGTCTGGATCGAACAGGGCCCCGCCCGCCCGGGTCCGGGCGGGCGGGTTCGGCTGTCAGTTGTCGGTGCAGCCGAAGTGCTTGATGCAGTTGGTCAGCCGGAGCGCCTCGTTGGCGCCGGGCTCTAGCTCCTGGAGCGCCTGCAGGTCCTCAACGTCGAAGGACATGGTCGTCACCTCCTTGTGAATGCCGGGGCCGCCTGTGGTGCGGCCGTCTGTCATCGCCGTCCCGCTGCGGGAGCGGCGAGTCTGGGGGCCTCCTCCGGCATCCACAACCGGGCGCACCGGTCGCGCAGCCGGAGGAGGAAAGCGACGATCCCCGCCGTACCGGCGAGAAAGGTCGGCGGGAAGTCTCCCTGGGGGCCGGGGACGAGCAGGCGGCCGCGACGATCGGTCGCGCGCAGCTCCAGACATCCGGCCAGATCTCGCGCCCACCGCCGGTAGCGGTCGTCGCCGGTGAAATCGGCCAGGTCGAGCAGGAATTCACCGTCGCCGGGCAGTCCGTGGCACGGCACCGGCCCTGACTGCCATCGCGTACGGTGCACGGCCGCCGCGGCCTTGCGCGCCAGGTCCAACGCGGACGGGTCGCCGGTGGCACGCCAGTACCTCACGAGGAAGGAGCCGATCCCGGAGGAGCCGCTGCACCAGTACGGCCGACGCGGGCGCACTGTAGACAGGTCGCCGCGCTGCGTCGGCCACCAGACGGTGTCGCCGTCCACGTCGGCGTGTTCGCGGAGGGTGCGGGCGATCTCGTGGACGGTCGCCGTCCAGTCAGGCCGGTGGAGGGCCCGGCCCGCGTGGAGCAACGCGGTCCCGATACCTCGCTGGCCCCGGGTTCGCAGGTCGTCACCGGCTACTTCGAGCGCTCCGGGCTGCAGCCGTACCTCGACAAGATCGGCTTCAACCT
>NZ_JBSFGJ010000438.1:0-7820 GCF_053596515.1 Nonomuraea sp. NPDC001684 | reverse complement strand
CACCCATGGCGACTGGCACCTGGGCCAGCTCGTCTGCCGCGACCGCTGGCTGCTCATCGACGTCGACGACCTGGGCGTCGGCGACCCGGCCTGGGACCTGGCGCGACCGGCCGCCTGGTACGCGGCGGGCCTGCTGGAACCGGCCGTCTGGGAGCGGTTCCTCGGCGCCTACCTGGCCTCCGGCGGCCCCGCGCTCGGCCAGGGCGACGATCCCTGGCAGCGGCTCGACCTGCCGGCCCGGGCGCTCACTGTGCAACTGGCCGCCGTGGCCGTGCTCAACGCCGAGCGCGAGAAACGGGAACTCGACGAGGTGGAGCACGCGTTAATCGAATCGTGCAGCAGAATCGTCCGAGCGTGACGGGGGCCGCACGCGGTAGGTTTCAGCCTGAGACCCCGGATCCAAGGAGAGCGACTTAGATGCAGTGCCCGAAGTGCCGCGGCAACATGCGGACATATGAGCGCAACGGCGTCCACATCGAGCAGTGCGACAACTGCCGTGGGATCTTCCTCGACTATGGCGAGCTGGAGACCCTGACCCGCATGGAGTCGCAGTACCACGCCGCTCCGCCGCCGCCCCCCGCCCCCGGGCCGGCCTGGGGCGCCCCCCACCACGGCGGTCACCACTACGGCCACCACCGCCAGCGCAGCTGGGTGGGCATGCTGTTCTCGACCTGATCGCCCCGGCAGCCGGAAAAGGGCCGCGCGTTCGCGCGGCCCTTTCGCGTGTGCGGGCCCGAGCGGGCCGGTCAGCTGGGGAAGTCGTCGGGGTTGACGGGCGCGGTGCGGGCGTTGCCGCCGGAGATGGCGTGCAGGGTGACCCGCCAGTCGTGCCAGAGGATCTGGGTGGCGGTGACCGTGGTCTTGAACTTCACCGACTTCTGGAACCGCTCGAAGCTGCACTGACGGCTGAAGGACCGGCTCTTGCCGTCCCAGTCCACGCCGTGGGTGAAGTAGATCTTGTACGTGCCGTCGGGCACGCCCCTGACCTTGAACTTGGCCTTCTTGCGCACGTACACGCTGAACGTCTTGCCGCCGCCCCTGACCGCCGTGACGACGGCGTCGCGGGTGCCGCCGTTGTCGACCTCCAGGGAGCTGCGTCCGCCGAGGGAGGTCCGGCGGACGAACGCGCCGTTCTTCAGCCGCCTGTTCTGCTTGCCGCCGGCCTTGACGGTGACGACGTCGGCCGGGTAGTCGCCGGCGCTCTGCAGCGCCTCGCCCGCCTTGTTCAGTGCGGTGAGCTTGGTGTTCAGGTCGCTCAGCACGGCCGAGGGGGTGCACAGCTCGCGGCTGCCGACCTTGCCCGCCGTGGAGCCGAGCTCGGTGGCGAAGTCGCGCAGGCTGGTGACGTACGCGTCGTGCTGGGCGCGGATCTCGGCGGGCGGGGCGATCGCGGACAGGGCGTCGGCGGCGCCGCTCAGCGCCTGCTCGGCCTTGTCCACGCGCTGGTTGAGCGCCTGGACCCCGCGCGCGCCGGCCAGGCCGCTGATCGCGCCGGTCATCGCCTTGTGCCTGCTGTCGAGCTCGCCCTTGTACGCCTCCGGCGTCAGGGCGCTGACGGCGGGGCTGGACCCCGACGAGGGGTCCCCGCTGGGATCACCGCCGGGATCGCCGCTGAAGGCTCCGCCCTTGCCGTCCGCCACGCCGCTGACCTTCGGCTCACCGCCGGTCAGCGGTGGCGGAGAGGAGCAGGCGGCGAGCGTCACCGTCGCCAGGGCGAGAACGCAGGAGATCAACCGGGGTGAAGCCACCTGCCCCACTATTGCCCGGTTGATCCCCAGACGTCAATTACGATTCGGCCAGTCCCTCATCCCGATCCTGTCGCAGCCACCGGGTGATCCCCAGCGTCTCCAGGAACGGGACGTCGTGGCTGGCCACGACGAGCGCTCCCCGGTAGGCCGCCAGCGCCTGGGAGAGCTGGCGAACGCTGGACATGTCCAGGTTGTTCGTCGGCTCGTCCAGCAGGAGCAGTTGCGGCGGCGGATCGGCCGACAGCAGCGCGGCCAGGGCGGCGCGGAACCGCTCGCCGCCCGACAGCGTGCCCACGGGCTGGTCGGCCCGCGTGCCGCGGAACAGGAAGCGGGCCAGCCGCGCCCGCACGTCGTTGACCGAGGCGGCCGGCGCCACGGCCCGGACGTTGTCCACGACGCTCAGGGCGTCGTCGAGCACGTCCAGCCGCTGCGGCAGGTACCCCACCGGGACGTGCGCGCCGTGCTCGACGATCCGGCGCAGCAGGGTCGTCTTGCCCGACCCGTTGGGCCCGAGCAGCGCGATGCGTTCGGGGCCCCGGACGTCCAGCCGGTCGAGCGCCTTGAGCCCGTCCCGGCCGGGCGTGCCGTCAGGGCCGTCGGGACGGTCGGGGCGGTCGGGGCGGTCGAGCGGCAGCGTCAGCAGGGTCCGGCCGGCCGGAACGGCGGTGCCGGGCAGCTCGACGCGGATCTCGGCGTCGTCGCGCACGGCCAGCTCCGCCTCGGTCAGCCTGCCCCTGGCCGCGGCCAGCCGCTCCTGGTGCAGCGCGCGGTGCTTGCCCGCCGACACCTGGGCCTTCATCGTGAGCCCGCCGGCGACGATCTTGGGCACCTTCTTGTTCTCGAACGCCTTCCGCGCGGTGCGGTTGCGCCGGTCGAGCTTGGTCCTGGCCTCGATCAGCTCACGCTGCTGCCGCCGCACCTCGCCCTCGGCGGTCCTGACCGTGCGCTCGGCCGCCTCCTGCTCTGCGGCGACCTGCTCCTCGTAGTCGCTCAGATTGCCGCCGTACAGGCGCACGGCGGCGTCGCGGAGCTCGGCGACCTGGTCCACGAGGTCGAGCAGCGCCCGGTCGTGGCTGACCACGACCAGCACCCCGGGGTACGCCGAGACCGCGGCGTAGAGCCGCCGCCGGGCGTCCAGGTCGAGGTTGTTGGTGGGCTCGTCGAGCAGCAGCACGGCGGGGCGCTTGAGGATCTGGGCGGCCAGCGCGACCATGACGGCCTCGCCGCCCGACAGCGTCGCGACCGTGCGGTCGAGCCCGACGTGGCCGAGCCCGAGCCGGTCGAGTTCGGCCCGCGCGCGTTCCTCGACGTCCCAGTCGTCCCCGATGGCGGTGAAGTGCTCCTCGGCGACGTCGCCGCTCTCGACGGCGTGCAGCGCGGCCCGCTTCCCGCTGATCTCCAGCAGGTCGGACACCGTGCGGCTGCCCTCCAGCGGCACGTTCTGCGGCAGGTACCCCACCTCGCCGGTGACCGAGACCGAGCCCGAGCCCGGGGTCAGCTCCCCGGCGATGATCTTGAGCAGGGTGGACTTGCCCGACCCGTTCGCCCCGATGAGCCCGGTACGCCCGGCGGGGAAGGCGGCGTCGAGACCGTCGAGCACCATGGTCCCGTCGGGCCAGCCGAAGGACACGTGGTCGACGACAATGGAGAAAGACATATGGCGGCTCCCATCACAAAAATCGAAATTTCGTGACTTGGCGGGAACACCGCTGCGCGCGCGACAACCAGACAGCTTGAGCTGCGAAGAACCGGGGCGAAGAGGTCGCCGAGGTCGCCGAGGTCGAGGTGCGCACGCGACAGAGCCCGTGACCGGGCGGTAGGCGCGGTGCCCGCGGCCTCAGATCCTCACGTCAGCTGCCCCCAGGGGTCGGCGATACGACCCGGACACACTACCCGAAACACGACCGACGGGCAACGTCCCGGGCGCGATGGGCGGCCACGTTGACCCGGTTCGCGCAGGTCAGCGAGCAGAACCGGCGCCGCCCGTTACGCGAGGTGTCCACATAGACGGTCTCGCACCCCGTCCGGTCGCACCGCCCGAGCCGCCGCCCGTCGGAGAAGCAGACGGCCATGGCCAGCCCGCCCGCGGTGGTGTCCTTGGCCCTGGAGACGATGTCGGCCTCGGCGGAGAAGAAGTGCAGGTGGGGTTCGAGGCCGTCGTGGGTGCTGATGTGCGGCCTGGACGCGGTGATCTCCAGCAGCTCGTTGATCAGCCGCACCTGGACGCCGAGGTCGGGCTCCCCGAAGACGGGAGCCAGCCGGCGCGCCCAGGCCGCCAGCTCCGCCGCCTGGGCCGGGGTGACGTCCGTGCGCCACATGGCGTTGGCCGTGAGCGTCTCCCGCACCGCGGCCGGGCTGAAGTCGCTCGCGTTGACCAGGGCCGCGGCGAGTTCGGCGCCGTTGCCGCCGTAAGTGTTGAAATGCACAAGGTCATTACATCAGGTTGGAGTCATGCATCCCGGAGAGCCGCACGACCCCTTCGCCCTGACCCTCGTCTCCTCCCACCGCACCTCCGAGGGCCTGGTCTCCTACCTGCGCTGCGCCTGCGGCGCGTGGGAGGTGCGCACGTCGCGGACGGTCGCGAGCGCCGGCCCGCCTCCGGCCGGCGGCAGGTCGATCACGGCCATCGACTGATCCGGCGCACTCGTCCTAGAGTCGGCGGCACACCCCTCAGGAGGTCAGGCATGTCCAGCATTCCCTCCCTGCTGCGCGACCGGATCGCGGCCACCCCCGACGCCGAGGCGTACCGGGTGCCGTCGGGCGAGGCGTGGACCTCCCTGTCGTGGAGCGAGGTCGGCGAGCGCGTCCGCGGACTGGCGCTGGGGCTGTCCAGGCTCGGCGCGGGGCCCGGCAGGCGCGTGTCGATCCTCTGCTCGACCAGGCTCGAATGGATCCTCGCCGACCTGGCCGTGCTCTCCACGGGCGCGGCCACCACCACCATCTACCCGTCGAACACGGCCGCCGAGTGCGCCTTCGTCATCACCGACTCCGGCAGCACGATCGTCATCGCCGAGGACGACGAGCAGGTGGCCAAGCTCAGGTCCGTGCAGAAGGAGCTGCCCGACGTCACGCGCGTGGTGGTCGTCGACGGCTCGGCGAGCGACGACGGCTGGGTGGTCACCCTCGACTCGGTCGGCCAGGGCGAGGGCGACGCGCCGGACGACTACGACGCCCTGGTGGACGCCATCGCCCAGGACGACCTGGCCACGCTCATCTACACCTCCGGCACCACCGGACGTCCCAAGGGCGTCGAGCTCACCCACGACAACTGGCTGTTCGCGGCCGGCTCGGTCCGCGAGATCGGCCTGCTGTCCCCCGGCGACCTGCACTTCCTGTGGCTGCCGCTGTCCCACTCGTTCGGCAAGCTGCTGGAGGTCGTGATGATCGACATCGGCGTGCCGACGGCGATCGACGGCCGCCTCGACCGCATCGCCGACAACCTGGGGGCGCTGCGCCCGACCGTGATGGCCGCCGCGCCGCGCATCTTCGAGAAGATCCACAACACGGTCGTCGCCACCGTGCGCCGCGAGGGCGGGGTCAAGCTGCGCATCTTCGAGTGGGCGCGGGAGACCGGCCTGCGGGTCAGCAGGGCGCGGCAGCGCGAGGCGGCCGTCCCGCTCACCACCCGGGTCGAGCACGCGCTGGCCGACCGGCTGGTCTTCGCCAAGCTGCGGGCGCGCTTCGGCGGCCGGATCCGCTTCTTCATCTCCGGGGCCGCGCCGCTGTCGCGGGACGTGGCCGAGTTCTTCGACGGCGCCGGCCTGACGATCCTGGAGGGGTACGGCCTGACCGAGTCGTCGGCGGGCAGCTTCCTCAACCGTCCCGAGTCGGTGCGGTTCGGCACGGTCGGCCCGCCGCTGCCGGGCACCGAGGTCCGCATCGCCGACGACGGCGAGATCCTCATCGGCGGGCGCGGCGTGATGCGCGGCTACCACGGCCTGCCCCAGGAGACGGCCGAGGCGCTGACGGACGGCTGGCTGCACACCGGCGACATCGGCGAGCTCGACCAGGCCGGCCGGCTGCTGATCACCGACCGCAAGAAGGAGCTGATCAAGACCTCGGGCGGCAAGTACGTCGCCCCCACCTACCTGGAGGGCCGGATCAAGGCCGCCTGCCCGTTCGCCTCGCACGTGTTCGTGCACGGCGACCGCCGCAACTACGTGACGGCGCTGGTCACCCTCGACATGGACGTCGTGCGCCCGTGGGCCGAGGCCGAGTCGCTGCCGGCCGACCCCGAGGCGCTGTGCGGGCACCCGCGCATGCGCGAGGAGGTCGACAAGGCGATCCGGCAGGTCAACGCCGACCAGGCCGGCTACGCCACGGTCAAGAAGTTCGCGATCCTGGCCGGCGACTTCACCGTGGAGACCGGCGAGCTGACGCCCAGCCTCAAGATCAGGCGCAAGGCCGTCGAGGAACGCCACGCCGACGTCCTCGACGGCTTCTACGCCGACTGACGACGCCCGCCGACCGACGGCGGCGGACCCGAGGACCCGCCGCCGTCCGGCGGGCCTGGCGCCGAGGCCCGTCGTCTCACTCCTGGCCGGAGGGCTTGCGGAACTGCTCGATCAGCGCCGTGTAGCCCTCGCCGCCGTGGCCCGCCGCGACGGCCCGGCCGGCCAGCTCCCTGATGAAGCGCGGCAGCGTGGCGTCCACGCCGTGCGACTCGCTCTCGTGCACGAGGTGGTCCATGGCGGCGACGTGCGTGTCGAGGGTCGAGTCGGTGGCCGGGTGCGCGCCCTCGTCGATCTGCCGCGCGTAGTCGGCCAGCCAGCCGGCCACGGTCTCGACGCCGTTCCGCGCGACCGGGGCGAACGCCGCCGCCTCCACCCCGGCGGCCCCGAGCAGCGCGGCGCCCTGGAGGAAGCCGTTGAGGATGTTCCACATCAGGCTCAGCACCCCGACGTCGTAGAGCGCCGACAGGCCGTGGTCCGCGCCGAGGTACGTCGTCGCGCCGCCGAGGCTGCGCAGGGCCGGCTCGTGCAGGTCGAAGGCCGATCGCGGGCCGCTGTAGAGCAGGGCGGCCGCCGGGGTGCCGATGGCGGCGGGGGTGGTCATGATCGCGCCGTCGAGGTAGGCGCCGCCGTGCCGGGCCACCCGCGCGGCGGTGTCGCGGGCCTCGGCGGAGGTGCCGGAGGTGAGGTTGACCAGCACCCGGCCGTCCAGGGCTTCGGCCAGCGGGTCGAGCACCTCGCGCACGGCGTCGTACCCGGTCAGGCAGACGACCACGAGCGGGGCGGCGGTCACGGCCTCCAGCGCCGACCCGGCCCGTACGGCGCCCTGCCCGGCCAGCCGGTCGGCCTTGGCCGCCGTACGGTTCCAGACGGTCGTCGGCCGGCCGTCGCGCAGGAACGCCCCGGCCAGCGCCTCCCCCATCAGCCCCAGGCCGAGGACGGTCACGGGGGTACGGCTTTCCTTCGTCATCACAGTCGCTCTCCCAAAAGAGGTGGTTCAGCAGCTATGGGAGAATCGTCAACGTTCAGACCGGTATGAAGGTCAAGGGGGACGGCCGTGCTGATCGGTGACCTGAGCCGGCGGACCGGCGTCCGCCCGCACCAGTTGCGCTACTACGAGGCCCAGGGCCTGCTGGAGCCCAGCCGCCGCGCCAGCGGCTACCGCGAGTACGACGACGGGGCCGTGCTGACCGTGGCCCAGATCAGGAAGCTGCTCGACGCCGGGCTGTCGACCGACGAGATCGCGTACCTGCTGCCCTGCGTCACGGGCCCCGACCCCGATCTGGTGCCCTGCCCCGAGCTGCTGGACACGTTGCGCGCCCGGCTGCGCGGCCTCGACGAGCAGATCGACACGCTCAGCCGCTCCCGGCGCGCCCTGCGCGGCTACCTGGAGACCACCGAACGGCGCGCGCCGGCCGATGAGGCCGGCCGGGCCCCCGCGGGAGCGCGACCGGCCTGATCGGACGCCGGGGAGGCGGTCAGCAGGACAGGTTGCCGCCGGGGGCGACGCCGAGGATCTGGGTGAAGCGCTGGTAGGCGTTGACCCGGCTCTGCACCTGGCCCGGGTTGCCGCCGTTGCACTCCAGGCTGCCGTTGATGCTGCGGATGGTCTCGCCGAAGC
>NZ_JBSFGJ010000437.1:0-7823 GCF_053596515.1 Nonomuraea sp. NPDC001684 | reverse complement strand
ACCGAACCACATCATCCGCCGCACCACGCGAACCGCGGACCATACCGTTCAGCACGACCGACGGCGCTCATCTGCCGATCGAAGCGCCTCCTCGGCGCACGACCGCGCCCGGCTCCTGCTCCCCCAGCGGGAACGGGAAGTCGGTGCCGAGCATGACGCGCTCGGCCCCCATCACCTCGACCAGCAGCCGCAGGGCGCGCGGGTCGAACACCGCGGAGTCCACGTAGAAGCGGTCGGTGTAGGCCGACGGCGGCCTGGGCGAGTGCTCGCGGACGATGTCGCGCTGGTGCCAGGCGTTGTCGGCCCGGCCCAGCAGATAGGCGAAGCTGCCGCCGCCGTGGCAGAAGCACAGCCGCAGCGAGCCCGGCAGCCGCTCGAACGCCCCGGACAACATCAGCGACAGGATGCCGAGGTGGGTCTCGGCCGCCATGCCGACCAGCCACGGCATCATGTGGCCGCGCATGCGGTCGGCGCCGAGCATGTCCCAGGGGTGGACGAGCACCGGCATGTCCTGCTCGGCGCAGTGCGCGAGGAAGGCGACGATGTCGGGGTCGTCCAGGTTGCGCGGGCCGACGTGGTTGCCGATGTGCACGCCGCGGTGACCGGCGGCCTTGGCCTCGGTGACGGTCTTCGCGGCCAGCGCGGCGTCCTGCAAGGGCACCTGGCACAGCGGCAGCAGCCGGTCGGGGGCCTGCGCGCAGTGGTCGAGCACGCGGTCGTTGACCATGGCGCACCACTCGGCGGCGCGGGCCGGGTCGGCCGCGTAGCCGAACAGCAGCGGGGTCGAGGAGACCGCCTGCACGGCCACGCCGGTGCGGTCCATGGCGGCCACGCGGGCCCCGGCGTCCCACAGCTCCGGCGTGACCGGGCGGTAGTCGTCCTCGCCGCTCATCATCATGCCGTCGCGCAGCCACGGCTCACCGGCCCCGGCGAGCGTCCTGGCCTCCTCGCGGGAGATCCGCGGGAAGACGTGCGCGTGCACGTCGATCATGGTCACCGGACCACCGGCCGCAGGTGGTCCGGCCAGTCCTTGCCGGGGTGCTCGGCGCCGCAGTGGGGGCAGGCGCGGTCGCCCTCGTGGAAGGCGCGGAAGACCGGCGGCAGGTCGTCCACGATCGACTGGAGCTGCACCTCGGCGCGGTGGACCAGGCGGTGGCAGTTGACGCAGTACCACTCGAAGGCGTCCAGCGCGCCCTGCGGGCGGGCGAACTCCACGACCAGGCCGATCGAGCCGGGCACCGGCCGCTGCGGCGAGTGCCGCACGTGCGGCGGCAGCAGGAAGACGTCGCCCTCGCCGATCTGCACGTCCACCGGCGGCTTGCCCTCCTCCTCCATGACCCGCAGCACCATGCCGCCCCGCAGCTGGTAGAAGAACTCCTCGATCGGGTCGTCGTGGAAGTCGGTGCGCTGGTTGGGCCCGCCCACGATCGTCACCATGAGGTCGGCGTCCTTCCAGATCTGCGCGTTGCCGACCGGCGGCTTGAGCAGGTCCTGGTGCTCGTCGATCCACTTGTTCAGGTTGAAGGGGGGGATCATGCCTGGCTCCTTTGGGGGATGAGGGCGGTGCAGGAGATCTCGATCAGCAGGTGCGGGTGCGGGAGCTGGTGGACGGCGACGGTGGTGCGGGCGGGGCCGCTCTCGTCGAAGTACTCGCCGTAGACCTCGTTGTAGCCGCCGAAGTCGTTCATGCTGACCAGGTACGCGGTCACGTTCACCACGTCGTCCAGGCCGCCTCCGGCGGCGGCCAGCAGGTCGGCGATGTTCTCGATCACCGCCCTGGTCTGCTCGCGGATGTCGAGGCTGGTGGTGCCCAGCTCGTCCGCGCTCGCCCCGGCGAAGGAGCCGTCGGGGCGGCGCGAGCTGGTGCCCGACACGAACACGAAGTCTCCGGCCCGCTTGACGTGCGGGAACCGGCCGCGGGGCCGGGCCTTGCCCTCGACCAGCAGCGCGTCGCTCATCGGGTGGTCACCTCCACGTGTCCGAGGCCGGCGGCGCCGACGCGTACGTGCGCCCCGGCGGGCAGCGGCAGCGCCGCCGTGGCCGCGCCGGCCAGGACGATCCAGCCGGCCTCCATCTCGATCCCGGCGGCCCTGGTCAGCCGGGCGGCCGCGGTCAGCGCGCGCAGCGGGTGGCCGAGGATGGCCGCCGACGAGCCGCCGGCGACCTGGCGGCCGTCGATCTCCATGACCAGGCCGAGGTTGCCCAGGTCGCCGGCGTCCTGCGGACGGCGCCAGGGGCCGACGCCGAAGCCGCTGGCCGAGGCGTTGTCGGCGATGACGTCGGGCAGGGTGAAGCTGAAGCCCTCGTAGCGGGAGTCGAGCACCTCGTACCCGACCGCGACGCCGCCGACGGCCGAGGCCACGTCGGCCGTGCCGCGCACCGGCCGGTCCAGCAGGAACGCGATCTCCGGCTCGATCCGCGGGTGGATCAGGCCGGTGGTGTCGAGCCGGGACTCCACCAGCATGGCGTCGGTGAGCAGGCCCCAGATGACGTCGTCCACGCCCATCTGGGCCATCTTGGCGCGGCTGGTGAAGCCCATCTTGACGCCGACGAGCCGCTCGCCGCGGGCCAGCCGCCGTTCGATCAGGGCGCGCTGGACCTCGTACGCGGCGGGCACGTCGAGGTCGGCCGTGTCGGTCAGGCGGGGGATGGCGCGGCCGGTCAGGGTGGCCTCGTCCAGGCGTTCGGCGAGCGCGTTCACCGCTCCTCCTTCTTCTCGTCGGCGGCGAAGGCGGCGCGGACGTCGCCCAGCCCGTCGATGCGGGCCTCCAGCACGTCGCCCGGACTCACCGGGACGACCGGGCCGAGCGCCCCGGTCAGCACGGTGTCGCCCGCCCGGAGCGGACGGCCGAGCGCGGCCAGCGTGTCGGCCAGCCAGACCGCGGCGTGCAGCGGATGGCCCAGGCAGGCCGCGCCGACGCCGGTCGAGACCTGCTCGCCGCGCCGTTCGATGACCATGCCGGCCAGCCGCAGGTCCACGTCGCGCAGCGGGACCGGGCGGTTGCCGAGCACGTACAGGCCGGAGGAGGCGTTGTCGGCGACGGTGTCGGCCAGGGTGATGTCCCAGTCGCGGATGCGGCTGCCGACGACCTCGATCGCGGGCAGCGCGAACGCCGTCGCGGCGATCACGTCGGCGACCGTGTGGCGCTCGTGCGGCAGGTCGCGGTCGAGCACGAGCGCGACCTCGGCCTCGGCGCGCGGCTGGAGCACCGCGCCGGCCGGGATCTCCGCGCCGTCGGGCACCGCCATGTCGGCGAACAGCACGCCGAAGTCGGGCGAGCCGACGCCGAGCTGCGCCTGCACGGCCTTGCTGGTCAGCCCGACCTTGCGGCCGGTGATCCGCCTGCCCTCGCCGAGCCAGTGCTCGGTGAGCAGGCTCTGCACCGCGTAGGCCGCCTCCAGGCCGTCGACCAGGTCGCGGACCGGCTCGCACGGGCGGCCGGACGCGTACGCCTCCAGCAGCCGCGCGGCGGCGGCGCGATGGTTGTCTGTCACTTCTGTCCTCATATCTTGACGCACACGTTGACCGGCTCGGAGAAGAAGTCGAGCGAGTACTCGCCGCCCTCACGCCCGATGCCGGAGGCCTTCACGCCGCCGAACGGGGTGCGCAGGTCGCGCAGGTTCCAGCAGTTGACCCAGACGATGCCGGCCTGGATCCGGGGTGCCACGCGGTGGGCACGCGACAGGTCGGTGGTCCACACGGTGGCGGCCAGGCCGTACGGGCTGTCGTTGGCCAGCCGGACGGCCTCGTCCTCGTCGTCGAAGGGGGCGACGTGGCAGATGGGGCCGAAGACCTCCTCGCGGACGGTCCTGGCGTGCGGCGGCAGGCCGGTGATCACGGTGGGCTCGACGTGGAAGCCGCCGTCGCGGGCGTCGCCGAACTCCGGCACGCCTCCTCCGGCCAGCACCGTCGCGCCCTCCTCGACGGCGAGGCGGTAGTAGGACAGCACCTTGTCGCGGTGCTGGGCCGAGATCATCGGCCCGTAGCCGCTCAGGCCCCTGGCCCGCTCGGCCAGTGCCTGGGTGAACGCCTCGAAGATCGGGCGCTGGACGTAGACGCGCTCGGTGCACAGGCAGATCTGGCCGGAGTGGGTGAAGCTGGAGCGGATCGTGCCCTCGACGGCCTCCTCCAGGTCGGCGTCGGCGAAGACCAGGGCCGGGTTCTTGCCGCCGAGCTCGAAGGAGACCGGGGTGACGTGCGCGGCGGCGTTGCGCATGATGGCGCTGCCGGTGGCCGAGGCGCCGGTGAAGGCGATGGCGTCCACGCCGGGGTGCGCGGTCAGGTGCTCGCCGGCCGCCCCCGCGCCGTGGCCGTGGACCAGGTTGAACGCGCCGGCCGGCAGGCCCGCCGCGTCGATCACCTCGGCCAGCAGGGTGGCGGTGGAGGGGGTCTCCTCCGACGGCTTGGCGACGACGGCGTTGCCCGCGGCCAGGGCCGGCGCGACCTTCCAGGTGAGCAGCAGCAGCGGCAGGTTCCACGGCGAGATGACGGCGACCACGCCGAGCGGGCGGCGCACGGTGTAGTTGAGCGCCTGCCCGCTGCCGCTCCAGGCCGGGACGCTGGTGTTGTAGGCCCGTTCGGGACGCCCGTAGGCCAGGTCGGCGTAGGCGCGGAAGTTGCCGGCGGCGCGCGGGATGTCCACCGTCGCGGCCAGCTCGCGTGGCTTGCCGGTGTCGGCGGCCTCGGCCTCGACGAACTCCTCGAACCTGGCCTCGATCCCGTCGGCGATCCGGCGCAGGTACGCGCACCGCTCCTCGGTGGAGGTGGCGCCCCAGGGGCCGTCGAGGGCGGCGCGGGCGGCCCGGACCGCCTCGTCGACGGTCTCGCGGGACGCCTCGGGGACGGCTCCGACGGTGCGGCCGTCGACGGGCGAGATGAGGGGGAAGTCGGTCCCCGCCGTCGTGAAGACGCCGTTGACGTAGTGCGCGGGCTTCATGGTCGACATTCTGCTGATCGCTCGACATAACAGTCCAATACCGAAATGTCGCCTGGCTATCCTTATTTCGTTATATGTCGGTTCTGCTATGCCTGCCGACCGAATCGGTATTCGTTCTGGCATACCACCAGCGTGCATCCTCTTCCGTACCCTCATTCGGAAGGCACAGAGAGATGGACACAGATCGCCGCCTGGCCGCCCGCCGCGTCTCGCGGGCCGCCTTCATCGGCACCGCCATCGAGTGGTACGACTTCTTCCTCTACGGCACCGCCGCGGCCCTCGTCTTCAACAAGCAGTTCTTCCCCGCCATGGACCCGGTAGCCGGCTCCATCGCCTCCTTCGGCACCATGACCGTGGGATTCCTGGCCCGCCCGCTCGGCGGCATCGTCTTCGGCCACTTCGGCGACCGGATCGGGCGGCGCAACACGCTCGTCGTCTCGCTGCTCATCATGGGGATCGGCACCACGCTGATCGGCGTGCTGCCGACGTACGACAGCCTGGGCGTGTGGGCGGCGGTGCTGCTCGTGGTGATGCGCGTCGCCCAGGGCATCGGCCTGGGCGGCGAGCTCGGCGGCGCGGTGGTGCTGACGATGGAGCACGCGCCGAAGGGCCGGCGCGGCCTGTTCGGGGCGTTCCCGATGATGGGCACCCCGGCGGGCATGTTGTGCGCCAACGCCGTCTTCCTCGGCACGTCCTCGCTGCTGGGCGAGGAGAGCTTCATGGCCTGGGGCTGGCGGGTGCCGTTCCTGCTCAGCATCGTGCTGGTGGCGGTCGGCCTGTACCTGCGGCTGCGCATCGAGGAGAGCCCCGACTACGCCGACCTGGTCGAGCGGCGCAAGCCGGTCAAGCTGCCGATCGCGGTGGTGCTGCGCGACCACTGGCGCGAGGTGGTGCACACGATCGGCGTGATCATCGGCAACAGCGCGCTGGCCTACATCTTCATGGTCTACATCCTCGGCTACGGCGAGGCCGCGGCCGGCCTGTCGCGGACGTTCCTGCTGAGCTGCGTGATCGGCGGCGCCGCCGTCTGGCTGGTCACCGCGCCGCTGTGGGCCCACCTCGGCGACCGGCACGGGCTGCGTGCCGTCTTCACCTGGGGCTCGGTGGTGCTGCTGGCCGGCGCCCTGGCGATCCTGCCGGTCGTCAACACCGGCAACAAGCCGCTCATCGCGGTGTTCATGCTGGTGATGGGCGCGGTGCTGGCCATGACCCACGCGCCGCAGGGCACGCTGACCGCCAGCTTCTTCCCGGTCGCCATCCGGTACTCCGGCACGTCGGTCGCCTACCAGCTCGCCTCGCTGCTGGGCGGCGGGATCACGCCGCTGGTGGCCGCCTCGCTGTTCGCCTCGACCGGGACCTCGCTGTCGATCACCGCCTACCTGACCGTGGTGACGGTCATCAGCCTGGTCGCCGCCCTGGTGATCCCCCGCAACGACGCCGAACGCCTGGGTGACCAGCCGGTTCCCGCCGACATAGCGAAATAGGGCAGGTTCGCCCTGGTCATATGATGATTTCGTGATATCTCGTCCGCTGGACCTGCTGAGCGGCCGGCTCAAGCTGCGGCACCTCGTGCTCGTGACCACCATCGCCGAGCAGGGCGGCGTCCTGCGCGCCGCCGAGCACCTCCACCTGGCCCAGCCCGCCGTGACCCGGGGGCTGCGGGAGGTGGAGCAGATCCTCGGGGTGGAGCTGTTCACCCGCGGATCGCGCGGCGTCACCCCCACCCTCTTCGGCGAGGCGTTCATCGACCACGCCCGCGCCGTGCAGGCCGAGCTGCGCCGCGCGGGCGAGCGCATCGCCGGCCTGGCCGACGGCACGGCCGGCACGGTCACCGTCGGCACCCTGCTGGCCGCCACGAACGTGCTGCTCCCCCGCTCGATCGCGGCGCTCAAGGCCGAGCGGCCGGGCATCACCGTGATCGTCAAGGAGGGCACGTTCGACTCGCTGGTCCCCCAGCTCACCGGCGGCGACCTCGACCTGATCCTCGGCCGGCTCAACCCGATCGAGGACCGCCCGGACCTGCGCCAGATCCCGCTCTACAACGAGCCCGTGCTGCTGGTCGCCCGCGCCGGGCACCCGGCGGCGCACGCCCGTGCGCTGGCCGGCCTGCTGGACTACCCGTGGATCCTGCCGCTGGAGCAGACCTCGCTGCGACGGGAACTGGAGCAGGTGTTCCACCGCAACGGGCTGCCGCTGCCGCCCGACCGCACCGAATGCAGCTCCATCCTGACGATCCGCTCCCTGCTGCTCGGCACGGACATGATCGCCGCGCTGCCCGCGCTCTTCGTCAGGACCGACCCTCAGCTCCTCGAACTCCAGGTGCCGCTGCCGTCGGTGCGCCGCTCGGTGGGCGCCACCCTGCCCGGGGCCCGCGCCCTGACGCCCGCGGGCAAGGTCATGCTCGCCCATCTCCAGCAGCAGGCACGCCGCCTCGACACCGGGGACGCGGACAGCCCGTCCGGTGCGGCGCCGGTGGGAGACTGAGGGCATGGTGGCAGGAGCCGGGTTCGAGCCCGAGTCCGTACGCGTCATCCGGCGGCTGCGCGACGACATCCTCGACGGCGTCCGCCCGCCGGGCAGCAAGCTCGTCGAGCGCGACCTGGCCACCGAGCTCGGCGTGAGCCGGGTGCCGGTGCGCGACGCCCTGGCCACCCTGGCAGCCGAGGGGCTGGTGACGCTGCGGCCCCGCACCTGGGCCGTGGTGCGCGAGTTCACCGCCCGCGACGTCGCCGACCTGGTGGAGGTGCGTTCGGCGTTCGAGGCCGTCACCTTCCAGCTCGCCGCCCGGCGGCACACCGTCTCCCACGCCCAGCGGTTCACCCTCTACCGGCTCCAACTGGCGCAGGGCGACCCCACCACCTACCTGGTCGACGGCCGGCCCGAGCC
>NZ_JBSFGJ010000436.1:0-7832 GCF_053596515.1 Nonomuraea sp. NPDC001684 | reverse complement strand
CGATGGGCTACCACTACGACGGCGGCTTCGCCGAGTACGTGGTCGTCCCGGCCAAGGTGCTGGCGGTGAACGGCGTCAACCCGGTACCGGACGGCGTCGGGTTCGCCGAGGCGTCGGTGGCCGAGCCGCTGGCCTGCGTGCTCAACGGCCAGTCGCTGGCCGGGGTGGGCCCGGGCGACGACGTCGTGGTGATGGGCGCGGGCCCGATCGGCTGCCTGCACGTACGGCTGGCGCGGGCGCGCGGCGCGTCCCGGGTCTTCCTGGTGGACGTCAACGCCGACCGGCTGGCGATGGCGGCCGAGCTGGTGCGTCCCGACGCGGTGATCGACTCCGACGCCGTCGGGCAGGTGCTCAAGCTGACCGGCGGCCGCGGCGCCGACGTCGTGATCACCGCGGCGGCCTCCGGCGCGGCCCAGGAGCAGGCGGTCCGGATGGCCGCCCGGCAGGGCCGCGTGAGCTTCTTCGGCGGGCTGCCGAAGGACGACCCGGTCATCGCGCTCGACGCCAACCTGGTCCACTACCGGGAGCTGACCATCGTGGGCGCGAACGGCTCCAGCCCCGCGCACAACGCCGAGGCCCTGCGCCTGGTGGCCGAGGGCGCCGTCGTGGTGTCCGACCTGATCACCCACCGGCTGCCGCTGCCCCGGGTGCTCGACGGGATCGACCTCGTCAGCACGGGCAAGGCGATCAAGGTGACGATAGAACCCTGAAGGAGGTTGGCGATGGCGAGTCGAACGGTGGCCGTGGCCAGCGCCGGCGGCCTGCACGCGCGTCCGGCGAAGGTGTTCGTGCGGGAGGCGGCCCGGCTCGGGGTGCCGGTGCGGGTGCGGCTCGGCGAGCGGTCGGTGCCGGCCGGCAGCATGCTGGGGGTGTTGTCGCTGGGCGCGACGCAGGGCACGGTGGTGACGCTGGAGGCCGAGGGCGCGGGGGCCGAGGAGGCGCTCGACGCGCTGGCCGCCCTGCTGTCCCGCGACCTCGACGCCGTCCCCACGCCCGGTGCGGCTGAAACTGCAGCCGGTGAGGCGCTCGATGGCTGAGGCGACGCTGAAGGGGGTGGGGGTCAGCCAGGGCCGCACCGCCGGGCCCGTGGTGCGGATGGCGGCCCCGCCGGTGCTGCCCGCCCCCCGCCCGGTCACCGACCCCGGCGCCGAGACGGCCGCCGCCGCGAAGGCGCTCGACGCCCTCGCCGCCGACCTGGAACGCCGCGCCGCCCACGCCGGCGCCGAAGGGGCCGAGATCCTGGAGGCGCTGGCCATGATGGCCGCCGACCCGGAGCTGCGCGAGCAGGCCGAGGCGCACGTGCGCGACGACGGCCTGGACGCCCCCCACGCCCTGGACGCCGCCTTCTCCGCGCACCAGGAGGCCCTGGCCGCGCTCGGCGGCTACCTCGCCGAGCGGGCCGCCGACCTCGACGACCTCAGGTCCCGCGCGGTGGCCGCCGCCCTGGGCCTGCCCATGCCGGGCGTGCCCGACCCCGGCCATCCGTTCGTGCTGGTGGCCGCGGACCTGTCGCCCGCCGACACCGTCGGCCTGGGCCCGCGGGTGCTGGCGCTGGTCACCGAGCGCGGCGGGCCCACCAGCCACACCGCCATCCTGGCCCGCGGCCGCGGCCTGCCCGCCGTGGTGGCCTGCGTGGGCGTCACGGCCGTCCCCGACGGGACGGTGGTCGGCGTGGACGGCGTCACCGGCGAGGTCACGGTCGGCCTCACCGGCGAGGAGGCCGACCGCGTACGGGAGTCCGACCGGCGCGACCGCGAGCGGCTGGCCGCAAGCGCCGGGCCGGGCAGGACGGCCGACGGCCACCCGGTGAGGCTGCTGCACAACATCGGCTCGGCCGCGGACCTGCGGCCGGGCGCGGAGGGCGTGGGCCTGTTCCGCACCGAGTTCCTGTTCCTCGACCGCAGGCTGCCGCCCTCCCACGAGGAGCAGGTCGCCGCGTACGCGGAGGTGTTCGCCGGGGGCGGCCCGGTGACCGTGCGCACGCTCGACGCCGGCACCGACAAGCCGCTGCCCTTCCTCGGCCTGCCGGCCGAGCCCAACCCGGCGCTGGGCGTGCGCGGCCTGCGCGTCGACCGGGTGCTGCCCGGCGTCCTGGACGCCCAGCTCGACGCCATCGCCGAGGCCGCCCGCGCCACGGGCGCCGACGTGCGGGTGATGGCCCCGATGGTGACCACCGCGCGCGAGGCCGCCGACTTCGCCCGCCGCGTGCGCGCCCGCGGCCTCGCCCGCGCGGGCGTGATGGTCGAGGTGCCCGCCGCCGCCCTCCAGGCCGACGAGCTGCTGGCCGAGGTGGACTTCCTCAGCGTCGGCACCAACGACCTGGCCCAGTACACCTTCGCCGCCGACCGGCAGCATCCCGGCCTGTCCGACCTGCTCGACCCGGCTCAGCCCGCCCTGCTGCGGCTGGTCGGCATGTGCGCCGAGGCCGGGCTGCGGGCGGGCAAGCCGGTCGGGGTGTGCGGCGAGGCCGCCGGCGACCCGGCGGTCGCGCCGCTGCTGGTGGGGCTCGGGGTGTCCAGCCTGTCGATGGCCCCCGTGTGCGTGCCCGTCGTCCGCGAGGCGCTGGCGGCCCTCACCCTGGAGGAGTGCCGGGAGCGCGCCCGCCTGCCGCGGCGCTGACCGGTCAGCCGACCGGCTCGGGGTTGTGGGCCCTGAGCCGGAGCCGGTCGTCCTCGACGTCCACGGTGACCTTGCCGCCCTCGGCCACCTCGCCGGTCAGCAGCATCGTGGACAGGCGGTTGTCCAGTTCCCGCTGCACGGTCCGGCGCAGCGGGCGGGCGCCGAACTCGGGCTGGTAGCCGCGCCGGGCCAGCCAGTCCTTGGCCTCGTCGGTGACCTCCAGGGTGACGTTCTGGCCGCGCAGCCGCTGCCGGGTGCGCTCCAGCAGCAGGTCCACGATCTGGCGCAGCTGCTGGCGTTCCAGCCGCTTGAAGACGATCACCTCGTCGATGCGGTTGAGCAGCTCGGGGCGCAGGGAGTGGCGCAGCAGGTCCATGAGCTCGTCCTGGAGCTGCGGCGAGTCGCCCTCGGCGTCCAGGATGAGCTGGGCGCCGATGTTGCTGGTCATGATGACGATGGTGTTGGTGAAGTCGACCGTGCGGCCCTGGCCGTCGGTCAGGCGGCCGTCGTCGAGCATCTGGAGCAGGATGTTCATGACGTCGGGGTGGGCCTTCTCGATCTCGTCGAGCAGGATGACGCCGTGCGGGCGGCGGCGGACGGCCTCGGTGAGCTGGCCGGCCTCCTCGTAGCCGACGTACCCGGGGGGCGCGCCGATCAGGCGGGAGACGGTGTGCCGCTCCTGGAACTCGCTCATGTCGATGCGCACCATGTGGTCCTCGCCGCCGAACAGCGCGGCGGCCAGCGCCCTGGCCAGCTCGGTCTTGCCGACGCCGGTCGGGCCGAGGAACAGGAAGCTGCCGATGGGCCGGTTGGGGTCCGACAGGCCCGCCCTGGCCCTGCGCACGGCCTCGGCGATGGCGGTGACGGCCTCGTCCTGGCCGATGACCCGCTCGTGCAGGTGCTCCTCCAGCCGCATCAGCCGCTCGCGCTCCTGCTCGGTGAGCTGGGTGACGGGGATGCCGGTACGCCGGGAGACGACCTCGGCGATGTCCTCCACCATGACCTGCGGGACGGTGTCGTGACCCTGCCGGGCGCGGTCCAGCTCGGGACGGAGCTTGTCGATCTGGACGGTGAGCTCCTTGGCCCGGTCGAAGTCGTCGGAGGTGACCGCCTGGTCCTTGTCGCGGCGCAGCGACTCCAGGCGTTCCTCCAGCTCGCGCACGTCGCTGCCGGGGGTGCGCGAGCGCAGCCGGACCCGGGCCGAGGCCTGGTCCATCAGGTCGATGGCCTTGTCGGGCAGGAAACGGTCGGAGATGTAGCGGGCCGAGAGGTTGGCGGCGGCGTCCAGGGCCTCGTCGGTGATGCGGACCTGGTGGTGGGCCTCGTAGGCGTCGCGCAGCCCGGCCAGGATCTCGACCGTCTGCTCGACGGTGGGCTCGCTGACCAGGATGGGCTGGAAACGGCGTTCGAGCGCGGCGTCCTTCTCGATGTTCTTGCGGTACTCGTCGATGGTGGTGGCGGCGATGACGTGCAGCTCGCCGCGGGCCAGGGCGGGCTTGAGGATGTTGGCCGCGTCCATGCCGCCCTCGGCCGAGCCGGCGCCGACCAGGGTGTGCACCTCGTCGATGAAGACGATGGTCTCGTCGGCGTGCGCGCGCACCTCGTCGATGACCTTCTTGATGCGCTCCTCGAACTCGCCCCGGTACTTCGACCCGGCGACCATGCCGGTCAGGTCGAGCGCGACGACGCGGCGGTCCTTGAGCGTGTCGGGCACGCTGCCGTTGACGATGCGCTGGGCGATGCCCTCGACGATGGCGGTCTTGCCGACGCCGGGCTCGCCGATCAGGCACGGGTTGTTCTTGGTGCGCCGCGAGAGCACCTCGATGGCCTGCTCGATCTCGTCCTCGCGGCCGACGACCGGGTCGATCCTGCCCTGCCTGGCCTCCTCGGTCAGGTCGCGGCCGTACTCGTCGAGCGCGGGGGTGTCCGTGGGCCGCCGCCCGTCGCCGTGCTGCTGGCGGGACGCGCCGGACATGATGGCCTGCTGCAGTTCGTTGGCCGAGACGCCCTGCTCCTGGAGCAGCCGGGCGGCCGCGGAGTCGGGGTTGGCGGCCAGGGCGAGCAGCAGGTGCTCGGGGCCGATGTAGGAGGACTGGAGGGCGCGGGAGATGCGCTGGGCGTCCAGGACGGCGCGTTTGGCCGCCGGGGTGAGCGTGGTGGGCGGCTCGGCGCCGGTGCCGGGTCCGGCCAGGGCGTCGATGCGGTCGCGCAGCCTGCCGAGGTCGACGCCCGCCGCCTGCATCAGCGGGCGGGTGGCGTCGGACTCGGTCAGCGCGTCGAGGACGTCGAGGACGTCCATGTCCTGGGCGCCGCGCTGCCCGGCGACCTCCAGGGCCCGGCTGAGCACCTCCCTGGCCGAGGCGCTGAGCAGCTTGCCCACGTCGACCCGCTGCACGCTGGGACGCGACGGCGGCCAGCCTTCCATCCCGCCGAACACCCGCCCTGTGAGCTCCTCGAACCCCCTGAACGGATCTCCCCCGAAGAACGACCTGAACGGCATGTCGGACATTTGATCTCCCCCTAGTGCATCAGGGGGACATCTAGCCGAAGAACCCGCAAGTCATAGCCAGCAATCGGCAAAAGGACGCATGACTCGGCGGCCGTTCACTGCGTGGCGATGAGGTCGATGACGGGGGTGTCGCCCGAGACGAGCTCCAGCGTGCGATGCGCGGTGCCCGGGTTCTCCAGCAGCGCCATGACGACGGCGGCCACGTCGTCGCGCGGCACCGAGCCGGGCGGCACCTCGGGGGCCAGCCGGACCAGGCCCGTGCCGGGCTCGTCGGTCAGGCGGCCGGGGCGCAGGATCGTCCAGGCCAGGCCGTCGCGGGCGCGCAGGTCGTCCTCGGCGGCGGTCTTGGCCTCGATGTAGGCGGCCCAGACCGCGTCGCTGCCCGGCGCGGGCGGGCGGCCGGCGCCCATGGAGGAGATCTGGATGAACCGCCGCACGCCCGCCCGCTCGGCGGCGTCGGCCATCAGGACGGACGCGGCCCGGTCGACGGTGTCCTTGCGGGCCGCGCCGCTGCCCGGGCCGGCGCCGGCCGCGAAGATCACGGCGTCGGCGCCGCGCAGGATCTCCGTCACCTCGTCGGCGGTGGCCCGCTCCAGGTCGCACAGCACGGCCTCGGCCCCGGTGGCCTCGACGTCGGCCACGTGCGCGGGGTTGCGCACCAGGCCGACCGCGCCGGACCTGAGCCGCTCGGCCAGCCGCAGCGCGATCTTGCCGTGGCCACCCGCGATGATGATCCGCATGCCCCCCATGGTGTCATGGACGTCATGAACGACTTCCCGCAGGCCCCCACGCCCGCGTTCCTGTTCGACCTGGACGGCACCCTGATCGACAGCGTCTACCAGCACGTCATCGCCTGGCGGCAGGCGCTGTCCGGGATGGGGATCGACCTGTCGGTGTGGCGCATCCACCGGCGCATCGGCATGAGCGGCGGCCTGTTCGTCAGCGCGCTGCTGCGCGAGACCGGGCTGAAGCTGACCCAGGAGCAGATCGACGAGTTGCAGGTCACCCACGCCGAGGCGTACGAGCAGCAGGTGGCGTCGGTCCGGCCGCTGCCGGGGGCGGCCGAGCTGCTCGGCGAGCTGTCCGCGCGCGGCGTGCCGTGGGCCATCGCGACCAGCGGCTACGCCCGTACGGCCCGGCTCGCGCTGGGCATGCTCGGCCTGCCGGAGGACACCCCGATGGTCACCCGCGACCAGGTGCGGCGGGCCAAGCCGGACCCGGATCTGTTCCTGGCCGGTGCGGCGCTCGTCCAGGTGGACCCGCTGCATGCGATGGTGGTGGGCGACAGCGTCTGGGATCTGCTGGCCGCCCGCCGGGCGGGCGCGCTCGGCATCGGGCTGCTGTCCGGTGGATATGGCAGGGACGAGCTCGAACGCGCCGGGGCCTTCCGCGTGTACGCCGATCCGGCGGACATGCTCGCCAGGCTGGACGAGCTCGGCGTGCGCTCCCCGTCCTGAGCGAAGGGGGAATATCTCGCCGAACCTCCCAGCTTGATCGTGCGTATCCCCCACAGAGGAGCATTGAAGATGGACTTGGCAGACATCGGCGTCACCGGCCTGGCCACCATGGGGCGCAACCTGGCCAGGAACCTGGCCAGGCACGGGTACGCCGTCGCCGTGCACAACCGCACGACGGCCCGCACCCAGCAGTTGATCAGGGAGTTCGGCGGGGAGGGCACGTTCGTGCCGGCCGAGGAGCTGGCCGCCTTCGTGGCGTCGTTGAAGCGGCCGCGCCGGGCGATCATCATGGTGAAGGCGGGTCCCGGCACCGACGCGGTGATCGACCAGCTCGCCGAGCTGATGGAGCCGGGCGACATGATCGTCGACGGTGGCAACGCGCATTTCCAGGACACCCGGCGGCGTGAGGCGGCGCTGCGCGAGCGCGGCATCCATTTCGTCGGCACCGGCATCTCCGGCGGCGAGGAGGGCGCGCTGCTCGGCCCGAGCATCATGCCGGGCGGCTCGAAGGAGTCGTGGGAGGCGCTGGGCCCGATCCTGCAGGACATCTCCGCCAAGGTGGACGGGGTGCCGTGCGCCGTGCACGTCGGCCCCGACGGCGCCGGGCACTTCGTGAAGATGGTGCACAACGGCATCGAGTACTCGGACATGCAGCTCATCGCCGAGTCCTACGACCTGCTGCGCCAGGCCCTGGGGGCGACGCCGGCCGAGCTGGCCGAGGTGTTCAGGGAGTGGAACCGGGGCGACCTGGACTCGTACCTGATCGAGATCACCGCCGAGGTGCTGGAGCAGGTCGACGCGGCCACGGGCAAGCCGTTCGTGGACGTCGTGGTGGACCAGGCCGAGCAGAAGGGCACCGGCCGCTGGACCGTGCAGAGCGCGCTCGACCTGGGCGTGCCGGTGACCGGCATCGCCGAGGCGGTCTTCGCCCGCGCGTTGTCGGGCCATCCGGAGCAGCGCGCCGCCGCCGCGTCGCTGGAGGGCCCGAAGCTGTCCGGCGTCGGCGGCCGCGAGCTGATCGAGGACGTGCGCCAGGCCCTGTACGCGTCCAAGATCGTCGCCTACGCGCAGGGCTTCGACCAGATCGCCGCCGCCTCCGAGGAGTACGGCTGGGACGTCGACCCGGGCGCCATGGCCACCATCTGGCGCGGCGGCTGCATCATCAGATTCACGGGGGTGCTTCAGTTCGCGATGCGATGAGGGACGAAGGAGGAGGTGTCGTCGGTGATCAGGCCGGTGGTCTCCCT
>NZ_JBSFGJ010000435.1:0-7875 GCF_053596515.1 Nonomuraea sp. NPDC001684 | reverse complement strand
GGCCTGGTCATGTGCGCGACCGTCGTCCTCGGCGGCTGGCTGTTCGACCGCTTCTTCCATGACAGAGCCCGGCTCTACGTCATCCTGCGCGAACAGCTCGATGGCGGTCTGCGCGGCGATGGCGGCGATGTGGCCGTGGCCGAGGCCGTCGCACAGCAGCACCGTGGTGCTCTCGCCGTTCTCGGCGATGGCGTAGCCGTCACCGCAGCTCACCTCGTCGCCGATCGGCCGGGTCAGGCCGCTGGCGCGCAGCGGAGGGCCGGGCGCGCCCTCGGCGGTGAAATGCATGACGAGCACAGTGCCCATGCCGGGCACCGAGTGAACGTCGTATCCGGTGGCGATGCGGGCGATGGCCCCCATGCCGATGCCGAGCGTGCCGGAGGTGGAGTAGCCGTCGCGCAGGGCGCGGGCCACGTCGGCCATGCCGGGGCCCTTGTCCACCGCGACGAGCTCCACGCCGGCCGGCGCCTCGGGGTGCGGCCGCACCAGGACGACGCCCTCCACGGCGTGCTTGACCAGGTTGGAGACCGCCTCGCTGACGGCCACGGCCGTCTGCCCGGTGCGGGTGGTGTCGAAGCCGGCCGCCTCGGCCAGCTCGACCGCCCGCCGCCGGACGGCGCCGACGGCACTCGGGTCCTCGGCGCGCACCCAGGTCGGGTTCACCTCGCCCACTTGGTCACCGTCACGGTCGTACCCTTCCCGGGGGCGGAGATCAGGTCGAACTCGTCGACCAGCCGGCGGGAGCCGCCGAGGCCGAGGCCCATGCCGCCACCGGTGGTGAAACCGTCGGTGAGCGCCTTGTCCAGGTCGGGGATGCCGGGGCCGTCGTCGCTGAAGACCAGCTTCAGGCCCCGTTTCCGGCCGTTCTCGACGAGGTCGATGCGCACGCCACCGCCGCCGGCGTAGACGAGCGCGTTGCGGGCCAGCTCGCTGGCCGCCGTGACGATCTTGGTCTGGTCCACGAGGGAGAGCCCTGCCTCGATCGCGAGGGTCCGCACGATCTGCCGGACCATCACGACGTCCGCGCTGCCCGCGATCGTCATCGTCTCGGTCACGTGGCGGCGCCCCTGACGTGGTCGAGCAGCGCCACTCCCTTCTCCAGGTTCAGCGCCGTGCGCACGCCGCCCAGCGACAGGCCGAGCTCGACCAGGGTGATCGCCACCGCGGGACGCATGCCGACGACCACGGTCTGGGCGTCCAGCATGCGGCACATGGTGGCGATGGTGGCCAGCATGCGGCCGATGAAGGAGTCGACGATCTCGACCGCGGTGATGTCGATGATCACACCTCTTGCCCCGGTGGCGACGACCCGCTCGGCCAGGTCCTCCTGGAGGGCCAGCACGCTCTGGTCCTCCAGGTCGATCTGGATGGAGACGATCAGGATGTCGCCGAGCTTGAGTACGGGCACCCGGTCCATCAGGCGCCCTCCGCCCGGACGGCGATGCGGGCGTGCTTGGACTGCGTCACCTGCACGCCGCTGCGCTTGAAGGCGTGGGCGAGGGCGTCGGCCAGCGACGCCTTGGTGACGATGTCGCCGAACTCGATGCCGAGCGTGACGATGGTGTGCGCGATCTGCGGGCGGATTCCGGAGATGACGCATTCGGCGCCCATCAGCCTGGCGGCCACCACGGTCTTGAGGAGGTGCTGGGCCACCTGGGTGTCCACGGCGGGCACGCCGGTGATGTCGATCACAGCGTGCTCTGCGCCGGTGTCGACCAGGGTCTGCAGCAGCTTCTCCATCACGACCTGGGTCCTGGCGGAGTCGAGGGTGCCGATCAGCGGCACGGCGACGATGCCCTCCCAGAGCTTGACCACCGGGGTGGACAGTTCGAGCAGCTGCTCGGCCTGGTCCAGGATGATCTTCTCGCGGGCGTCGGCGAAGGTCTCGAAGGTGAGCAGGCCGAGGTCGTCGATGAGCCGGGAGAACCAGATGAAGCCGCGCAGGGCCTCGGGCTCGCCATCGGCCTCGACGACTTCGTACAGGGCCTCCTTGAGCCCGAAGACCGCGCGGGCGGTGTCGGCGGGCTGGTGGCCGGCGCGGGCGCGGGTGCGGGAGAGCTCCGCGAGCAGCCCGCGGACGTCGGCGAGGTCTCCCTTGCCCTGATCGAGCGAGGACCGCAGGGCGCGGTAGATGTCGAGAAGCTCGTCCGACGGGGCCTTGGCGAGCTGCACCCAACGGGCGAGGATCTGCTCCTCGTGCTCACGGAGCAGCTCTTCGATGCGTCGCCTGGCGACGTCGGCTTGGACGGTCAAGGATCACTCCTGGGTTGGCTAGCGAGTGACGGTGTCACCGTATGTTAGAGCGATTTTTCCAGGTAGCGGACCGTTTGACGCCCGCCACTGTGCGCGACGGACGGCCCCGCCAGGCCCGCCCCCTTGAGCCCCGCCTTCCTGGGTAGATGAACGGCGGAGGCGAGTCTTGCTGACATGCTGTCGCCATAACCTTGACGGAGCCTCCGAGGGTTGTGACACTGTGTCAGAAACATTCGCGCGAGTTGGGGAAGTGCTGTGACGACGTCGTTCTCCGAGACCTTGAGGGCCGCCACCTGGGGCGACCACGAGTCGGCCGAGTCCGAGGGCTACCTCGCCGAGCTGATGAGCGGCCGGTTGACCGAGCACGAGTACGGCGAGATGGTCGCCCAGCACTACTTCGCCTACCTCGCCCTCGACGGCGTCTCCAAGGAGCTGGCCGCCCACCCGGTCGCCGGCCGCTTCGTCTTCCCCGAGCTGTACCGCGAGCCCGCCCTGGAACGCGACCTGGCCACCATCTACGGCCCCGCCTGGCGCGAGCGCGTCGCCCCCTCCAAGGCCACCCGGACCCTCCAGGCCCGCATCCACCAGATGACCGACTGGCCCGGCGGCTACGTCGCCCACCACTACACCCGATACCTCGGCGACCTGTCGGGCGGCCAGTTCATCCGCATGGAACTGCAGAAGATCTTCGGCTACCGGGCCGGCGGCGGCGTCGACTTCTACATCTTCGACGAGGTCGGCAGCCTGCCGCGGTTCAAGACCGAGTACCGGGCCCGGCTCGACGCCCTCGGCGCGGAGCTCGACGAGCGCGAGCGGCAGCGGATCATCGGCGAGGTGCGGCTGGCCTACCAGCTCAACACCGAGGTCCTGGCCGAGCTCATGCACGTCGTCAGGGCCGCGGCGTAGCAGCCTGCGCCGGGTCGTCGCCGCCGTCCGGCGCCTGGGCCAGGACGGCCAGGCGCGTGGGCAGCCGCGGCGGGCGCTCGGCCCGGCCCTCGCCCGAGGCCAGCCGGTAGGGCACCAGGGTGACCATGACCCCGGGGAGCAGCAGCAGCCGGTCCCGCAGCCGGGCGGTCAGCCGGTTGTGCAGGGCCGGCTCCCACCAGCGGCCGGTGACGTAGTCGACGATGTAGACGGTCACGATCTGGTCGGGGTGCAGGGCCAGCCAGTCGCGTACGTGCCGCAGGATCGGGCCCACGGCGGTCCGGTAGGGCGCCTCGATCATCCTCAGCGGCACGGAGGAGGGCGCGTAGTGCTCCCAGCCCTCGCGCAGCTCACGGGTCGCCTCCTCGTCGGTGCACACGTGCACCGCCTCCAGCCCGGCCGGGCGGGTGGCCGCGGCGTAGGCGACCGCCTGGAGCGCGGGGCTGCCCAGCCGGGAGACCAGCACCATGGCGTGGGCGCCGCCCGGCAGCTCGACGGGCGTGTCCGGGGTGGTGGCCGCCCGTACCTGGTCGTAGTGCCGCCTGATGCCCTTCATGAGCGCGAACAGGCCCGGGATGGCCAGGCAGACCAGCCACGCGCCGTTGGCGAACTTGGTGACCAGCACGATCACCAGGACGGCGGCGGTCACCGTCGCGCCGGTCGCGTTGACGGCCTGGCGCCGCCGCACGCCGGGCGAGCGCGGGCCGGTCCGCTGCCAGTGCCGCACCATGCCGGCCTGGCTCAGCGTGAAGGAGATGAAGACGCCGATGATGTAGAGCTGGATGAGCCGGGAGCTGTTGGCGTCGAAGACGACGAGCAGCACGGCCGCGGCCGTCGCGAGCAGCAGGATGCCGTTGCTGAAGACCAGCCGGTCGCCGCGCTTGTGCAGCTGGCTGGACAGGTAGGAGTCGGCGGACAGGATCGAGGCCAGCATGGGGAAGCCGTTGTAGGCGGTGTTGGCCGCCATGATCAGGATCGCTGCGGTGCTGGCCTGGAGGAAGGCGTACAGGACGCCGCGGCCGAGCACGGCGTCGCCGATCTGGGCCAGGGCGGTGGGCTCGACGTACCCGGCGGGCATCCCGGCGAGCCGGCCGGGGTGGTCGGGGTCGGTCATCCGGACGTGGGTGAGCAGGGCCAGCACGGTGATGCCGGAGAACATGGTGACCGACAGCACGCCCATGATCGCCAGGGTGTTCGCCGCGTTCCTGCTCTTGGGCCGGCGGAAGGCGGGCACGCCGTTGCTGACCGCCTCCACCCCGGTCAGCGCCGTGCAGCCGGAGGCGAACGCGCGCAGCACCAGGAAGACGGCGACGAAGCCGACGGGCTGGTAGAGCGGCTCGATGGTGAAGCCGGCGCTGACCGCCCGGGGATGCTCGCCGGCCAGCAGCCGCCAGGCGGCGACCAGGAACATCAGGTAGACCGCGGCGATGAAGGCGTAGGTGGGCACCGCGAACCCGCGGCCGGACTCGCGGGTGCCGCGCAGGTTGACCAGGGTGAGCAGCGCGACGCAGGCCACGCTCAGCGGCGCCGACCAGCGGTTCAGACCGGGCGCGTAGGAGGTGATGGCGTCCACCCCGGCGGCGACGGAGACGGCGACGGTCAGCACGTAGTCGACCAGCAGCGCGCTGGCGGCGACCAGGCTGGCGTTGACGCCCAGGTTCTCCCGGCTGACGACGTACGCGCCGCCGCCGCCCGGGTAGGCGTAGCAGGTCTGCCGGTAGGACACGATGATGATCACCAGCATGGCCACGATGGCCAGGGCGATCCAGCCGGTCACGTGCAGCAGGGCGAGGCCGCCCAGGGTGAGGGCCATGATGATCTGCTCGGTCGCGTACGCCACCGACGAGATCGGGTCGCTGCAGAAGACCGGCAGCGCCAGCCGCTTGGGCAGGAGCTGCCGTTCCAGGTGCTGGGTCCGCAGCGGCCGGCCGACCAGGGCCCGCTTGGCCCGCTCCCACGGGGAGGCGGTGGTCATGGGCGTTCCCGCCTCCTTCCGGTCAGCCGGCGATCGCCCTGCCGAGCAGGTAGCCGAGGCTGACGACGGCCAGGCCGAGCACCAGGTTCATGGCGATGTTGGCCAGCGCCCGGCCGGTGGACCCGGCGGCCAGCAACTTCCAGGTGTCGGCGCTGAAGGTGCTGAACGTGGTGAGCGCGCCGCAGAACCCGGTGCCGACCAGCGACAACACGGCCGGCGGCAGGGCGCCGTGGGAGGCGATGCCCATCAGGACGCCGAGCACGGCCGAGCCGATGACGTTGACGGCCAGCGTGCCCCACGGCATCGCCTTGCCGGCCGCCTCGGTGACGCCTGCGTCCACGAGGTAGCGGGCCGGCGCGCCGATCAGGCCGCCGACGAAGACGACCAGCGCGAGGATCATCGACGGCCGCCCAGCCGCAGGCCCGCCCAGACGGCCAGCAGGCCCACGACGACGCTGAGCACCAGGTAGAGCACCGCCCAGCCGGCCGCGCCGCCGACGGTGAGCTCGCGGACGCCGTCCACCAGGTGCGAGAAGGTGGTGAAGCCGCCCAGGAAGCCGGTGCCGAGCAGCGCCTTGACCGGCATGCGGTGCAGCGGGTGGCGGGTCAGCTCGCCGGTGAGCAGGCCCATCAGCAGGCAGCCGAGGACGTTGACCACCAGCGTGGGCCAGGGCAGCGGGTGGTCGGCGCCCATCAGGGTCTGGGTGAGCAGGTGGCGGGCGACCGCGCCGACGCCGCCGCCCACCCCGACCAGGACGAGCGCGCGGGCCGGATGGCGGGTGGCGGCCATCAGTCCTCCGTCCCGAGCTGCGCGTCGGTGCCGGCGAGCTGTTCGGCCTCGGTCTCGCGCATCCGGCACAGCCGGTCCACGACGCGGCCGATGAGATAGGTGACGACGAAGGAGTAGAGGCCGACGACGACGATCGCGGCGAGCTGCTTGAGCAGCACCTCGATCGAGCCGCCGTACAGCAGGCCCTTGGTCCTGGTGGCGCTGACGCCGGTCGCGAGCAGGCCGATGAGGGCCGTGCCGACGATGCCGCCCGCGCCGTGCACGCCGACGACGTCGAGGGTGTCGTCGTAGCCGAGGACGAGCTTCCAGGTGACCGCGTACGACACCACGACGGCGGCCACGATGCCGACGACCAGGGCGCCCTCGGCGTTGACGAAGGCGCAGGCGGGCGTGATGGCCACCAGCCCGGCCAGCGCGCCGGTGGCCGAGCCGAGCCGGGTGAAGTGCCGGTACCGCAACCACTCCAGGACGAGCCAGGTCAGCATCCCGGCGGCCCCGGCGATCATGGTGGTCAGGAACGCGTTGACCGCGATGCCGCCGTCGGCCATGGCCGAGCCGGCGTTGAAGCCGAACCAGCCGAACCACAGCAGGCCCAGCCCGAGCATGACGAACGGGATGTTGCTCGGCCGGGGCGGCTCCTTCCTGCGGAAGCGCACGCCGGGGCCGAGCGCGAGAGCCAGGGCCAGGCCGGCCATGCCGGAGTTCAGCTCGACCACCAGGCCGCCGGCGAAGTCGAGCACGCCCCACCGGCTGATCCAGCCCTGCCGGTCGAACACCCAGTGCGCGATCGGGAAGTACACCAGCGTCACCCACACGACGGAGAACACGATCCACGGCCCGAGCCGGGTCCGGCCGGCGACCGAGCCGCTGATCAGGGCCACCGTGATGATGGCGAAGGTGAGCTGGAACAGCGCGAAGGCGTAGGTGGGGACGCGGCCGTGCAGCATGGTGGGCGTGATGTCGGCGAAGCGCAGGTCGCCGAAGCCGATCACGCCGGCGCCGCCCACGTCGGGGCCGAAGACCAGCCCGTAGCCGTAGCCGAACCACAGGATCGTGACCAGGGCGATCGAGACGAAGCTCATGAACAGCATGCTGAGCACGTTCTGGGCGCGGACCATGCCGCCATAGAAGAAGGCCAGTCCGGGCGTCATGAGCAGCACCATGGCGGCGCTCACGAGCACCCAGGCCGAATCGCCGGTGTTGAGCCCTGGCGGCATCGCCCGACCTCCCTCCCTGTCCCCAGACAGAGATGATCGGAGGAACCGGAGGCAAAACTCCCTGGTAAAGCGCCTTTGCCGGGCATGTGCATTGTTGAGGCGCTCTTAGTCCTCGACGGCTTTCGCAAAGAATGTCCATCCCACCGCCGCCGCCGCGTGGCCCGCCGCCCGCAGGGGAATGTTGCCGCTCGTCAACCCCGGTGCCGGCGAGAGAGGCAGGCGGACATGCGCGCCGAGATGCCCGACCTGCCGCTCGCCACGCTCCGCGGCGTCAGCCAGGTGGACCTGCAGAACAACCTGGGGACCGCGATCTGCTTCGTCGTCGCGCTGCTCGCCGCCGGATGGCGCTTCGCGCTGTTCGGCCTGGTCGGCGCCGCCGTGGGCACGCTCACCGCCTGGTTCCTCGGCGCGTCCAGGGAGAGCGTGGCCGCGGGGCTCGAAGGGTTCAACGGCACGCTGATCGGCGTCGCGCTGGTGCTGTACTTCCAGGCCCGGTGGATCACCCTGCTGCTGGTCGTCGTCGGCGCGATCATGGGCAGCGTCCTGACGTCGGCGCTCAAGACGCTGCTCGGGCCGCACGACCTGCCGGGGCTCACGGCGCCGTTCTGCGCGGTGGCCACGATCATGGTGGTCGGCGGCCCGGCCTACGAGCGGGTCTGGCGCCGGCACGTCCTGGCGGCGCCGCCGTCGGCGACGTCCCCGGGGACCGCGGTGACG
>NZ_JBSFGJ010000434.1:0-7887 GCF_053596515.1 Nonomuraea sp. NPDC001684 | reverse complement strand
CACCGAGATCGCCGGGCCGTCGGCCGCGGGCTCGCTGAAGAACATCAGCACGATGTGCTTGTACTGCTCGGGACGCCCGTCGAAGAAGCTCGTCCGCATGCCGCCCGGGATCAGCAGGGTCACCCCCACCTCGCCGCGCAGCTCGACCGCCAGCCCCCTGGTGAAGCCGACGACGCCGAACTTGGAGGCCGAGTACGCCGAGGCGTCGCTCAGCGGGCGCAGCCCGAGCGTCGAGGCGCAGGTCACCACCTTGCCGCGGCTCCGCTTCAGATACGGCAGCGCCGCCCGGACGACGGCGGCCGTGCCGAGCAGGTTGACCTGGATCACCCGCTCCCAGTCGTCGGCGGGCACGTCCTCCAGGCGTCCGCAGGCGTCGATGCCGGCCGCGGTCACCACGCCGTCCAGGCCGCCGGCCCGCTCGGCGAGCTCGCGCACGGCCCGCTCGGCCTGCCCGCGGTCGGCCAGGTCGGCCGTGACGTGGTCGAAGCGCTGGTCCGGCTCGCGCACGTCGACGACGAGCGCCCGCCAGCCCTCCTTCTCGACCGCTTCGGCGGTGGCCAGGCCGAGACCGGAGGCGCCCCCGGTGATCAAAATATTCACTGGATCTCCCTGATCAGATTGCTGGTCGAACGTCCCGGCAGCGTGCTGAGCGCGACGAACTCGGCGCCGAGCCGCTTCAGGACCTCTGACTCGGGCAGGACTTCCCCCTCGTAGTCCCCGCCCTTCACCCACACGTCGGGCCGCAGCAGCTCGATGGACTCGGCCGGGGTGTCCTCCTCGAACACCAGGACCGCGTCCACGCAGCTCAGCGCCCGCAGCACCTCGACCCGGTCCCGCGCGTCGACCACGGGCCTGGACGGGCCCTTCAGCCTGCGCACCGAGTCGTCGGAGTTGACGCAGACGACGAGAGCGTCGCCCAGCGCCCTGGCCCGCCGCAGGAGGCTCACGTGCCCCGCGTGCAACAGGTCGAAACAGCCGCCGGTGGCGATCAGCCGGCCGCCCTGCGCGCGGGTGAGCCTGGCCACCTCCAGCGCGGTGCGCGGCCGGTCGCCGAGCCGCTGTTCCTGGGTCCTGACGGTGGCGGCCCCGCCGCGCTCGACGAAGCGCGAGGCCTCGCCGACGCCGATGGTGACCGCCTCCTCGACGTCCGCGCCGTCCCGCAGCGCGAGCGCCGCGGCGCCGGCGAACCGGTCGCCCGCGCCGCACGCGTCCTGCCCGGACGCCGTCACCGGCGGCGGCACCCGCGTCAGCGGGCCGCCCTGGACGGCCAGCGTGGCGCCGTTGCCGCCGGTGGTGACCGCCACGGCTCCCGCGCGCAGCTCCCGCACCAGGCGGCGGGCCGCGTGGTCGGGGCCGCGGTAGCCGTCCGGGCACAACATCCTGGCCTCCGCCTCGCTCGGCGTCACCAGCGTGCAGCCCGGCATGGGCGGCCCGCCCCGGGGGTGCGGGTCCCACACGACCGGTACGCGGGCCTCGCGCAGCAGCTCCCGGGCCAGGCCGGCCACGCCCCTGCCGTAGTCGGAGACCAGCACGGCGCCGGCGCGGGCCAGCACGGCCGTGATCTCCTCGGGGATCTCGCCGGGCGGGTCGGACCGGGTGACGCCGTCGCCGCTGTCGAGCCTGAGCATGGTCTGGCCCCTCGACCTGACCCTGGTCTTGCGCACGGTCCCGCCGTTCAGCGGCAGGCGTACCAGCTCGACCTCCTCCGACAGCAGCGCGCACAGGCGGTGACCGTCGGGGTCGTCGCCGATCGCGGTGATCAGCACCACCTCCGCGCCGTCCCGCGCGGCCAGCAGCGCGGCCAGCCCGGCCCCGCCGGGGCGGGCGTGCTCGGCCGCGATGTCGACCACCGGGACCGGCGCGTCCGGGCACAGCCGCTCGCTGTCGCCCTCGACGTCCACGTCGAGCAGTGTGTCGCCGATGACGACGAGGGGGCCCATCAGACGGCCTCCTCGATGGCGTCGCAGAGCAGGTGGATCATGGCGAGGTGCACCTCCTGGACGGTGGCCGTCTCCTGCGCGGGCACGGCCACCGCCTCGTCGCACAGGTCGGCCAGCGGGTTCGGCGCGGGCCCGGTCAGCGCCCAGGTGACGACGCCGACCTCCTGCGCCGCCCGGGCCGCGGCCAGCACGTTCGGGCTGCCGCCGCTGGTGGACAGGCACATCAGCACGTCACCGGGACGGCCGTGCGCCCGCACCTGGCGGGCGTAGACCTCCTCGTGGCCGAAGTCGTTGGCGATCGCGGTCATCGAGGAGCTGTCGCCGTGCAGCGGGATCGCCGCGTACGGCGGCCGGTCGGCCCTGAACCGGCCCACCAGCTCGGCCGTCAGGTGCTGGGCCTCGGCCGCCGACCCGCCGTTGCCGCAGGCCAGCAGCCGGCCGCCGGCCGACAGCACGCCGGCCAGCTTCCCGCCCCAGGCGCGGATGGTGACCGCGTGGTCGTCGACCTTCTCCAGCGTGGTCCAGAGCTTTTCCAGATGTCTGTCCATGATCAACCCCCCAGAGCGGCCAGGCGGCAGAGCTTGCCGTCGATGACCTGCGTGTACACCGCCTCGGTCTGCTCGGCGATGCGCGACCAGCCGTACCGCTCGCGGGCCCGGCGCGCCCCCGCCGCGCCCAGCGCCGCACGCCTGCCCGGGTCGGCGAGCACGTCGCGCAGCGCCCTGGCCAGCGCCCGCGGGCGACGCGGGGGGACCAGCACGCCGCAGCCCGCGACCGTGTCCAGGTGGCCGCCGACCGCCGAGGCCACGACGGGCACGCCGCAGGCCATCGCCTCGATCGGGACCATCCCGAACGGCTCGTACCAGGGCACGGTGACCACGACGTCGGCCGAGCGCATCAGCGCCGGCACGTGCGTGCGCGGGACGCTGCCGATCAGGTGCACCCGGTCCTGGAGCCCGTAGGCGAGGGCCAGGTCGCGCAGCCGGGCGGTCTCCTCCTCGTCGTCCGGGCCGCCGCCGGCGATCACCAGGTCGGCGTCCGGGAGCTGGCGCAGCGCGGCGATCAGGGTGTCCACGCCCTTGCGCGGCACCATCCGGCCGATGCTGAGCACCACCTTGGCGCCCGCGCGCGGCGCGACCGGCCCCTGCGGGCGGAACGCCGTCAGGTCCACCCCGCAGGGCACCACCGTGACGCGCCGCTCGGGCACGCCCATCGCGCACAGCTCGCTGACCTCGTCGCTGCAGGTGGCCAGCACGGCGTCGGCCCGCTTGCCGATCTCGCGCTCGGTGTCGATCCGGTGCGCCGGGCTGGTGTCGGCCTCGCCCTGCCAGCGCCGCTTCACGGTGCCGAGCGCGTGGAAGGTCTGCACCACCGGCACGCCCCCGGCGGCGGCCCGCAGGGCCGCCTGGCCGCTCATCCAGAAGTGCGCGTGGGCCACGTCCGGCGGGTCGGCCGCCCATCGGTCGGCCAGGCGTTCGGTGAACTCCGGCATGTACGGCGGCAGCTCGTCCTTCGGCACGGCCGCGGCCGGCCCCGCCGTGACGTACTCGACCGTGACGCCGGGCGCCATGGTCACCGCGTCGGGCTGCGACCGCGCCGAGCGCCTGGTGTGGACGACGACCGTGTGCCCGCGCTCGGCCAGTGCGACGGCCAGGTGCGCGACGTAGACGTTCTGCCCGCCCGCGTCCACGCCACCGATGGCCGCCAGCGGATCGGCGTGTTCGGAGATGAGATCGACCTTCACTGCGTCAGCTCCCTCACTGCCTTGACCACCTGCTCACTTGTCACCAGGGACAGGCACGGGTGCCCGGCCACCGGACAGGTGCGCGCCCTGCTTCCCGAGCAGGGCGCCTGCTGGTCGCCGAGCAGCACCGTGGGAACGCCGTACGGGGCCCATCGAGCGGCGGGGACGACAGGGGCGAACAGGCTCACGACCGGTGTGCCGACCGCCGCGGCCAGGTGCGCGGGACCGGTGTTCCCGGCCACCAGCACACTGGCGCCTTCGATCACGGCGGCCAGCTCGGCGAACGTGGTCCTGCCCCCGAGGTCGACTGCCGCGTCGCAGGCCACGTAGGCGGTGAGGTCACGTTCCTTGCCGGTCACGACGACCCGGTGCCCGTCGTCCACCAGCTCCCTGACGGCCTGCCGATGCTTGTCGGCCGGCCACGTTCTGGCGGGGGCTGACGTCCCTGGATGCACCACGACGTACGAGCGTTCATCGGCAGCGCCGCCGACGCCTAGGAGATGCCCGCTTTCCCGGCCGATATCCGGCAAGGGCCGCCGAACAGCCAGTTTGCCGTCGTCGCCGGGTGGCAGCTCGAACCCGGCCGCCCGCGCGACGGCCAGCATGCGCTCGGCCTCGGGCACGTCGAGCGTCTCGTCCACGACGTGCCGGACGTCCAGGAGCGAGCCGGGGTAGTCGTTGCTGATCGCGCAGACGCGCCGCACGCCGGCCATCCGCAGCAGCAGGGCCAGCGGCAGCGCCGACTGGTGGAAGGAGGTCAGCAGCAGCGCCTCGTCCACGCCCTCCACCCGGGCGATCAGGTCGGCCACCTGGGCGTTGGACACGGCGGCGGGGGAGTGGTCGATCCACGGCGCCCGCCACTCGATCACCCGGTCCACGCCGGGCAGCAGCTCGGCGGCGGCCCGGCCGTTGGGACCGGCCAGGAAGACCAGCTCGTCGGCGAGCGTGCGCACGGCCCGGGTGGCGGGCCCGGCCAGCAGGACGTCTCCGGCGTCGTCGAGCCGCGCCACCAGGACGCGTCCCCGGCCGCCGCCGTGCTCTCCGGCCGCCCGGCACGCCACCGCCTCCAGCGTGCCGGCCTCCGCTGTGGTGGTCTGCGCTGTGGTGGGTTCCGCGGGCTTGCGGGCGCGGGCGGCCCGTCCGGCCTTGCCGCGGCACCGCGTGGCGTTCGTACGGCCGCGGCCGCACCGAGCCGCCGGATCGCGACGTCTCATCGCCGCCACCTCCATTCCCCCCGAAGCCGGTGCACACAGGCGACCGGCGGGATCACCACGCTGGTGACGGCCATGCGCCACACCTCGCGCGGGGTACGCGGCCCTGGGGCGATGCGCCGCCAGGCGAACTCGGCGGTCATCGCGGCCCACAGGGCTCCGGCGACCGCGGCCAGCACCGGCAACGCCCGCCACCCGCCGGCCGCGTCCCACCTGCCGGCCGCGTCCCACCTGCCGGCCGCGCCCCGCCTGCCGGGCCGCCGATCGAGCCGCCCGCCGGGCCGACTGCCGGGCCGTCCGCCGGGCCGCCTGTGGGGCCACCGGTCCGCGCGTCCTTTCCCGGACGGGCGGGCCACGGTGGCGGCCAGGCCGAGGGCGGCGGCCGTGAGCGCGGCGGCCGAGGTGGCGGCGTGGCGGCGCAGCCGGCCGCCCGAGCCGCCGATCGCCTGCCGCCAGTCCGGCCCGTGCAGGCGCCGCATCAGCGCGTCGTCGGCGTTGCCGCGCTGGAAGCGCACGCTCGCCCAGAACCCGTCCTGGCGCACCGGGTGCGTGGTCACCCGCTCGCCCGCGACCAGCCGGTGGCCCGCCCGCGCCACCCGCAGGGCGATGTCGGCGTCCTCGCGGTAGGCGCGGGGGAAACGTTCGTCGAACCCGCCGGTCTGCTCCAGCACCGAACGCCGGTAGGCCATGTCGGCGGTCACCCACAGCGCGTCCGACAGCCCCAGCGTGTGCCGCTCGGCGTCGGTGGGCCGCCGGCCGACCGGTCGCGGCACCACGATCCGGCCCTGGCTGCCGCCCACGTCGTCGGGCAGGTCCACCAGGTCCTTCCAGACCGCCTCGGCCCACCCGGGCGCGGGGATCACGTCGTCGTCGAGGAACACCACCCAGGGCGTCCCGGCGGCCCGCCACCCGGCGTTGCGCGCCGCGGCCGGGCCGCGGCCGCCCGAGCGCACGACCCGCACGTGATCGGGCAGCTCCAGCGCGGCGGCGCCCGCCCGCCGGTCGTCCACCACGATCACCGGTACCGACCGGCCCACCGCCGCCAGCGTCTCCCGCAGCGTGGCGCGGCCGATGGTGGGGATCACGACGGTGATCACGACGCGAACACCTCCCCGCGCCGCACCAGGTAGGGCCCCAGCGCCAGCACGTCCACCGGCGAGGAGCCGAAGCACTCCAGCGCGTCCCGCGGGTCGTCGACCATCGGCCGGCCCGCGGTGTTCAGGCTGGTGTTGACCACCACCGGCAGCCCCGTGCGCGCCTCGAACTCGGTCAGCACCCGCGCCATCAGCGGGTCGTCGGCCGGCGAGATCGTCTGGATGCGCGCGGTGCCGTCCACGTGCACCACCGCCGGGATGCGGTCCCGCCAGGGCTCGCGCACGTCGTGCACGAACAGCATGTACGGCGAGGGCACCGGCCCCCGCCCGAAGATCTCCGGCGCCCTGGACTCCAGGACCATCGGCGCGATCGGCCGGAACTGCTCCCGGCCCTTGACGTCGTTGAGCCGCTCGGTGTTGCCCGCGTGCCCCGGATGGGCCAGCAGCGACCGGCGGCCGAGGGCCCGCGGCCCGTACTCGGACCGGCCCTGGAACCAGGCCACGATCCGGTCGGCGGCCAGCTCGGCGGCCACCGCCGCGCCAAGGTCGGCCGGCCGCGTGTACGGCACCCGCGCCACGTCCAGCCAGGCGCCCAGCTCCTCGTCGGTGAACCCGCGCCCGAGCGCCGCGCCCGGCATGGGACCGGCCGGCTCGCCGTAGGTCTGCGCCAGGTGCAGCGCGCCGCCCAGCGCCGTGCCGGAGTCGCCGGCGGCCGGCTGGGCCCACACCTCCTCGAACGGCCCCTCGTCCAGCAGCCGGGTGTTGGCCACGCAGTTCAGCGCCACCCCGCCGGCCAGCGCGAGCCGACGTTCGCCGGTGCGCTCGTGCAGCCAGCGGGCCAGCTCCAGCAGCACCTCCTCCAGCCGGGCCTGCACGCTGGCGGCCAGGTCGGCGTGGTCGGAGGTCCACGGCTCGCCCATGGCCAGGGCCTTGACGTAGACGTTCCAGTCGACCGGCTCGACGCGGAAACCGCCGTCGCCGGTCGTGTAGATGATCTCGCGCAGCGACTCCAGGTGGCGCGGCCGGCCGTAGGAGGCCATGGCCATGACCTTGTACTCGTCGCTGGAGCGCAGGAAGCCCAGGTGCTGGGTGACGTCCTCGTACATCAGGCCGAGCGAGTGCGGCAGCTCCTGGGCGGCCAGCACCTCCAGCTCGCCGTCGCGGTAGCGGCCGGCCAGGTGCGAGACGTTCTCGCCGCGCCCGTCGCACACCAGCACCGCGCAGTCGCGCCAGGGGGAGGCCAGGCCGGCCGAGGCGGCGTGCGCCACGTGGTGCGGCACGTAGGTGACCTGCCCGGCGTCCAGGCCCGGCAGCGCGGTCGCCAGGAAGGCGGGGGCTCGGACGGCGTACTTCGTGCGCAGGTCCTCCCAGTCGCCCTCCGGCCGCTGGACCACCAGCGCCGGGTCGTAGGAGTAGGCCACGGCGTCCAGGTCCTCGGGGGACAGGCCCGCCTCGTGCAGACACCAGGCGGCGGCCTGCTCGGGCAGCTCCCACGCGGAGAACGCCAGCGGCCGTTTGCCGTGCTTGCGGCGGCTGAAGCGCTCCTCCTCCGCCGCGGCCACGATCTTCCCGTCGACGACCAGCGCCGCGGCCGGGTCGTGGAAGATCGCGTTGATGCCGAGAAACTTCATCGTTTCCTCCCCCGCAGATGTCGAGAACCGCTACCGAGAGAAGCGGCTCTCAAACCTGGGGCTACCTCGGGAGATGCGAAAACGGGCGTAATCGCCTGGGGTTGGTCACTCTGAGTAGTTGTTTGCCGGGTGGTGGCCCGGGTAGCTGCCGGACCACGCGACGGAGGTGAGACGTCGCCAACGTGCACGAGGGCGGCAAGGCCGGCGAGGACTACAGCGGCTGCGGCGACCAGAAGGCCGGACCCATCTGGGACTTCGCCAAGAACG
>NZ_JBSFGJ010000433.1:0-7921 GCF_053596515.1 Nonomuraea sp. NPDC001684 | reverse complement strand
GCGGTGGGCCGGCTGCTCGGCCGCGACACAAGTGGCCGGCGCGGCTGAGGGACGCGCCACGACGACCCTCGCGGAAAAGGATCTCCCGGCGTAGCGTGGCGGTATGCGGCAGGCACACGCTGAAGACGCACGGAACGAAGCCAGGCGCATCGTACGCAACCTGCTGGGGGAGGAGCGCCCCACCGCCGAGTCCCTGGTCGCCGAGGTGCGGCCGGTGTTCGGCGACCAGCGGACCGACCGCGCGCTCGGGCTCGCGCTCGGCGCGTCGCTCACCCGCCGATCGGCCGAACTGGCCGCCATCGCCGCGCTCCTCGTCGGCACCCGCGAACTGGGCGCCGGCTGGTGGACGCGGCCCAGGGGCGGCAAGCTGCCGCCGCCCGACGAGGTGCTGCGCACGGCCGTCGCGATCGAGCCGTGGACCGACCTGACCGCGCTGGAGATGCTGGCCGCCTGGATCGCCGACGACGCCGCCGACCAGCTCTGGGGCCGGCCCGTCGCCGAGGTCGACCTCAACTCCTGGCAGGCCGAGGACCGCTTCGAGCTGCCGCCGGGGGTCCGGCCGGGTCAGCGGCTCGTGGTGCACTTCGACGCGGGCGGCCGGCTCGACGCGGTCGTCGCCCGCCGTCCCGACGACGCGCTGGGGTCCAACCTCGACTTCCAGTCGCTGCGCTACTCCAGGCCCGCCGAGGCCCAGTGGAGCTGGGGGGTGGCCGCCGGGCTCGGGCCCCACCGGCTGCCCGGCGAGAAGCCCGACCCGTACGCCCGCGAGATCCCGGCCGCCGCCGCGGGCGTGCTGCGGGCCTGGGCCGTCCGCCACGGCGTCACCCGCGAGGAGCTGGGCGAGCGGTGGGGGACCGTCGGCGACGTGGTGGCCGCCATCGAGCGGGTCGACTGGATGTGGCGCAGCGGCGAGTGGTTCGGCTGGTGGCGCGGCGCGTCCGCGCTGGTGGACGACTCGGCCTACCTGCCGTACCGGCTGGAGGAGCTGGCCGCCGGGTGACCCGCGGCCGGCGGAATCGTCGTGCGGGCGGCGTGGTTGTCGATGGGGTGAAAGTCGAGATTTTCTCCGATGTCGTGTGCCCCTGGTGTTACATCGGGCACGTCAGGTTCGCCCGCGCCGCCGAGCGTTTCCGTGCCAAGGGCGGCACGATCGAGGTGACCATGCGCCCGTTCCAGCTCAACCCCGACGCCCCCGTCGAGGGCGAGCCGCTGATCCCGGCCCTTGAGCGCAAGTTCGGCCCGGGCGCGCGGCAGATGACCGAGCGGGTCAAGGCCGTCGCCGTCGAAGAGGGCCTGGAGATGGACTACGAGCGGGCCGTCAACGCCAACACCTTCGAGGCCCACCGGCTCATCGAGGCCGCCACCGCCCAGGGGCTCGGCAAGGAGATGGCCGACCGGCTGTTCCGCGCGTACTTCGGCGAGGGCGCGAACGTCGGCGACCCCGGCGTGCTCAGCCGCCTGGCCGGCGAGGTCGGCGTCCAGGACACCGGCGAGGGCGCCGAGCAGGTGCGCGAGCATCTCGCCAGGGCCGGCGCGCTGGGTGTCAGCGGGGTGCCGCTGTTCCTGTTCGAGGGCAAGTTCGCGGTGTCGGGCGCGCAGCCCGAGGACGCCTTCGCGGCGGCGATCGACGAGGTCGCCGAGCGTACCGGTCAAACGCCGATCACCCAGCTCGCCCCGCCGGCCGACGGATGCGACGACGACGGCTACTGCGCGGTCTGAACGGCCCCGCCCGCGGCGGTGCGACAATCTGAAGGTGTCGAGCCGCCGCCTTGGTTACCTGCTCAAGCATGCCGCGCTGCGCCTGGCCGAGTTCACCGGCCCGGCGCTCGCGCCCTACGGGATCGACGGGCGGGAACTCGGGGTGCTGTCGGTGATCGACGCCCCCGAGCCGCTGTCGCAGCAGGAGGCGGCCCAGCGGCTCGGCATCGACCGCACGACGATGGTCGCCATGGTCGACGCGCTGGAGGGCAAGCGGCTGGTGGCGCGGCGGCCGCATCCGGGCGACCGCCGCAAGAACGCGGTCGAGCTGACCGAGCACGGCCGCGAGACCATGCGCCTCGCGGTGCCGGCCGTGGAGGAGGCCGAGCGCGCCTTCCTGTCCACCCTGCCGGAGGACGAGCGCCGCCTGTTCCGCGCAGCCCTCGACCGGCTGGTGTGAGCCACGCGGCTCACGCCGGGGCCAGGCACGCGGGTCAGGCCGGGGCGCCGCCCTCGCCGAGCTGGCCGGAGCGGTGGTGGCGGCGGCAGAGCACCTGGTAGCGCACCGGCGAGGCGTCGGTGTCGCCGATCACGACCTGCTCGCCCGTCCGCGCCAGCACCCCGCCCACCACGCGCGCGTTGAGCTGCCCGGGGCGTCCGCACCAGCACAACACCTCGACCTGCAGCCGGCACACCTCGTCGGCCAGCTCGAACAGCCGCTGCGCGCCGGGGAACATGACCGATCTGAAGTCGGAGGCCAGCCCGAAGGCGTAGACGTCGATGCCGTGCTCGTCCACCAGGTCGGCGAGCTGCTCGATCTGCTCGACCGTGTAGAAGCAGGCCTCGTCGCAGATCAGGTAGTCGATGCGCTCGTGCGCGGTGACCAGGCCGACGAGGTCGAGGGAGTCCTCCACCTCGATCGCCTCAAGGCCCAGCCCGATCCGGCTGGTGACCTTCGGGCCGCCGGAGCGGTCGTGCTTGGTCAGGACCAGTCCGCGCCGCCCCTGGCGGCCGTGGTTGTAGTTCATCTGGAGCGCCAGAGTGGACTTCCCGCAGTCCATGGGGCCGAAGTAGAACTTCAGCACGGCGTCCCGGGCTCCGGATGGCACGGCTGACAAGGCAGACAGTTCGGTCACAGGAGGCCAGCTTAGCGGCTTGGCTTGTTCCATGACCTCGTGGGACATTTCTCCCCTGGACTATCAGGAGGAACTGTGGTCACCGACAATCCACCGACGCTCGACGCGATGCTGACACAGGACGACGTGACGGCCGCCCAGGCCGACGCCACCCGATGGCGGTACGGTTTCCTGGTCGTCGTGGCGGGCATCGTCGCGATCCTGATCGCCTTCGGCGCCGCGGTGTTCGCCACCAAGGAGTTCGCCGCGTTGTTCGCGGGCGTGGCCGGGGTGGTGGGCACGATCATGGGCGCATATTTCGGCGTGCAGGCCGGCCAGTCGGGGAAGGCCAGAGTCGAGGCCGAACTGGCAAAATCCCAAGAGCTGGTGGTGCGCCTGGCGGCCTACGTCGGCACCCAGAACGCGCCCCGGGTCATCGACGAAGTTCTCGGCCGTCGCCGAAGCTGAGGAGCCATGCGTAGCGTCCGAATCGGAGTGGACACCGGGGGCACGTTCACCGACGTCGTGGCGGTGGACGAGCAGACCGGTGAGATCGTCACCACCAAGACCCCCTCGACGCCCGCGAACCCGGCCGACGGGTTCGTCGCGGGCATCGGGAAGCTGGGCGAGCTCGACGTCGCCTCCATCGTCCACGGCACCACCGTCGCGACGAACCAGCTGCTCGAAGACCGCATCGGCAACCTCGGGTTCATCACCACCGAGGGCTTCGAGTTCATCCTGGAGATCGCCAGGCAGAGTGTGCCGGACGGCTACGGCAACTCCTACTTCTGGGTCAAACCGCCGCGGATCGTCCCCGTGCACCTCGTCAGGACGGTCGGCGGCCGGCTCGACCACCTCGGCAACGAGGTGCGGCCGTTCTCCGAGGAGCAGGCCGTCGAGGCCGCGCGCTGGCTCAGGTCGAAGGGGATCACCGCGGTCGGCGTGTGCTTCCTGCACTCCTACGCCAACCCCGAGCACGAGCGCCGCATGCGCGAGATCCTCTGGCGCGAGCACCCGGAGGCGGTGATCTCGCTCTCCAGCGACGTGCTGCGCGAGTACCGCGAGTACGAGCGCTCGATCACCACCCTGGTGGACGCCGCGGTCAAGCCCGCCGTGCGCGGCTACATCGCCGGACTGTCCAACCGGCTCGGCATGCCGTTCTCGGTGATGAAGTCCAACGGCGGCGTGCTGTCGGCGCGCGAGGTCGTCAACCAGCCGATCACCACCGTGCTGTCGGGCCCGGCGGCGGGCGCGCTCGGCGCGGCGCTGATCGCCTCCACGGCCGGGCACCCGTCGGTGATCACCCTCGACGGCGGCGGCACCTCGACCGACGTGGCCGTGGTGATCGACGGCGAGCCGTCCCTGACCACCGAGGGCACGGTCGGCCGGTACCCGTGCAAGATCCCGATGATCGACATCGTCACGGCGGCGCGGGCGGCCGGGCTGCCCGTGGCGGTCAGGCGGTTGTGGCCGGGGCCGGTGTTCGTGGTCGTCCTGCTCGGCGGGCTGGGCATGCGGGAGTTCCTGCTTCCCCACGCCGAGCTGCTCTGCCTGCCGCTCGTGCTGTACACGCTGGCCACGCGGAGCAGGGCCGTGCTGCCGCTGCTGGTGGCGGGCGCGGTCGCCGCGCAGGGCGTGGCGGAGGTCCCCCTGACGGCCGCGGTCCGCGACCGGCTCGGGCTGGCGCTGGCGATCCTGCTCGCCGCGTGGGCCGCCGGCACGGCCGTACGCCTGCGCGGGCTCTACACCGGGCAGCTGGCCGCGCAGGCGGAGGAGCGGGCCCGTGCGGAGGCCGTCGCCGAGCGGCTGCGGATCGCCCGGGAGCTGCACGACGTCATCGGCCACAGCCTCAGCACGATCGCGGTGCAGGCGGGCGTGGCGGGCCACGTGGGCGGGACGGAGGAGATGAGCCGCACGCTCGCCTCGATCGAGGAGACCAGCAGGTCGGCCCTGCGGGAGACCAGGCAGCTGCTCGGCGTGCTGCGCGAGGACGACGCGGCCGACCTCGCCCCGGCCCCCGGCCTGGCCGATCTCGACGCGCTCGTCGCCCGCACCAGGGCGGCGGGCCTGGAGGTGGAGCTGTCGATCGACGGCGCCGCGGACGGCGAGCTGGGGCCGACGGTCTACCGGATCGTCCAGGAGGCGCTGACCAACGTGCTCAAGCACGCCGGCGCCCGGCACGCCCTCGTCCGCATCGAACGCCTCCCGGACGCGCTGACCGTGGAGGTCACCGACGACGGCACGCGCGGCCGGGCGCGGCCGTACGGGCACGGCCTGACCGGGTTGCGCGAGCGCGTGCGCGTCTTCGGGGGCGAGTTCGAGGCGGGCGTCCGACCCGTGCGCGGTTTCCGGGTGAGGGCGAGGCTGCCGCTGTGATCAGGGTGCTGGTGGCCGACGACCAGGCGCTCATCAGGGCGAGCTTCCGGCGGCTGATCGACTCCACGCCGGGGTTCCAGGCGGTCGGCGAGGCCGCCACGGGCGCGCAGGCGGTGACGGCGGCCGGACGCGACCGTCCCGACCTGGTGCTGATGGACGTGCGCATGCCGGAGATGGACGGCATCGAGGCCACCCGCCGCATCTGCGCGGATCGGCCGGAGACGCGCGTGCTCATCGTGACCACCTTCGACCTCGACGACTACGTCTACGGGGCGCTCCGGGCGGGCGCGGCGGGCTTCCTGCTCAAGGACACGCCGCCGGCCGAGCTGATCAGGAGCATGGCCGTGGTCGCGTCCGGCGAATCGCTGCTGGCGCCGACCGCGACGCGGCGGCTGGTCGAGCGCCACGTGCGTCCCCCGTCCGGGGACGGCGGCCTGGACATCACCGAACGCGAGCGCGAAGTGCTCGTCCTGGTCGCCAGGGGCCTGTCGAACGCGGAGATCGCCGGCACCCTGTTCGTCAGCATGAGCACGGTCAAGACGCACGTCAGCAGCCTGCTGACCAAACTCGGCGCCCGCACCCGCGTGCACCTGGTCATCGCCGCGTACGAGGCCCGCCTCGTGTGAGGCCCGCCGGTCCCGCTTGCGCGACTATTCATTGAATGTATAGTCGTGATCATGTCAACCGGTCACGTGCTGCTCGGCTTCCTCGCCGAGCGGCCGAAGCACGGGTACGAGCTCAAGAAAGAGCATGATCACCGTCTCGCCGGCGCCAAGCCCCTGGCGTACGGGCAGGTCTACGCCACGCTGCAACGCCTGGAACGCGACGGACTGGCGGAGGTGGCCGAGACGCGGCAGGAGGGCGGCCCCGAGCGCACCCTGTTCGCGATCACCGAGGCCGGCCGGGCGGAGCTGGAGCGGTGGCTGAACGCCGTCGAGCCGTCGGCGCCGTACGTCGCCAGCCCCCTGTTCGCCCGGGTCGCCGTCGCGGGGAAGGCCGCCGACGGCCACCTCCTGCGGCAACGCGAGGCCCACCTGGCCCGCATGCGGGAGCTGACCGCCGAGAAGGCGACCGGCTCGCCCGCCCAGGTGCTGGCGGCCGACTACGCGCTCCAGCACCTCGACGCCGACCTGCGCTGGATCGAGACCGCGCTCGCGCGGATGAAGGAGGACACCGATGCTTGAGGCCAGGGGCCTGGGCAAGTCGTTCGGCGGCACCAGGGCGCTGAACGGCGTCTCGCTCGCGATCGCGGAGGGCGAGATCGTGGCGATCACCGGCCCGAGCGGCGCGGGCAAGTCGACGTTGCTGCACTGCCTGGCCGGGGTCGTCCGGCCGGAGTCCGGCGAGGTCGTCCTCGACGGCACGCGCATCGACACGCTGCCCGAGGACGACCTGACCCGGCTGCGACGCCGGAGCTTCGGGGTCGTCTTCCAGTTCGGCGAGCTGGTGCCCGAGCTGACCGCCGCGGAGAACGTCGCGCTGCCGCTGCTGTTCGACCGGCACGGCAGGCAGGAGGCGATGACCGCCGCGGCCGAGTGGCTGGCCCGGCTGGAGGTGTCCGGCTGCGCCGGGCGGCGCACCGGCGAGCTGTCCGGTGGGCAGCGGCAGCGGGTCGCCATCGCGCGGGCGCTGGTGACCGGCCCGCGCGTGGTGTTCGCCGACGAGCCCACCGGGGCCCTGGACACGCTCGGCGGCGAGCAGGTGATGGGCGCGCTGCTCGGCGCGGCCCGCGCCGGCCGGGCGGCCGTCGTCCTGGTCACCCACGACAACCGGGTGGCCGCCTACGCCGACCGTGAGATCCCGCTGCGCGACGGCGCCGTCCTGGTGGGGGCGGAACGATGATCACCGTGCTGGGCATGCTGCACAGGGGACGCTCGCGGGCCGAACGCGTGCGCGCCCGGCTCGTCGCCGCCGGGGCGGCGGTGGCCACGTTCCTGGTCTGCACGGCCGTCGGCATGGCCGACTTCCAGGACGAGGACGGCTCCCTGACCGGGCTCGGCCTGGCGCTGCTGGCCGTGCCGGTCGCCGGCCTGGTCCACCAGGCCAACCGGCTGGCCTCGGCCACCAGGGAACGGCGGCTGGCCGCCCTGCGGCTGGCGGGCGCGACGCCGGGCGACGTACGGCGGCTGGGCGCGCTGGAGGGCGGCCTGCTGGCGCTGGCCGGTTCGCTGACCGGCGGCGCGCTCTACGTCGTCACCCACCTCGGCGGGCCGCTGCCGCAGATCCCCGTGGTCGTCGCGCTGGTGACGCTCGGCGGGGTCCTGTCGGGGGCCCGCGCCGGCCGGCACGTCGTCACCTCGCCGCTGGGCGTGACCCGCCGCGCCCGCGTGCAGGGGCCGCGGGTGCTGGACCTGGCCCTGTTCGCGGCGGGCGTGGGCCTGCTCGTCCTCGGGCTGTCGGTCAAGGGCCGCTTCCCCGTGGTCGGCAAGTACGGGGCGGCGACCGCCATGGCGGCCGGGCTGGTCCTGCTGCTGATCGGCGCGACCCTGGCCACGACCTGGCTGATCAGGGCCTACGCCCGCAGGGCCGGCCGGCGGGCCCGGTCGCCGGAGACGCTGCTGGCCGCGCGGCTGGTCGAGGCCGACCCCCGGGCGTGGGCCAGGGCCCTGTCGGTGGTGAGCCTGACCGTCTTCTTCGGCGCGGGGGCCGGGGCCCAGCAGGCCTCCGTGGGCTACTCCCAGGGCCACGCGCTGGTGGACGTCGCGCTCCTGCTGGCCCTGGCGACCTCGTCG
>NZ_JBSFGJ010000432.1:0-7940 GCF_053596515.1 Nonomuraea sp. NPDC001684 | reverse complement strand
CCTGGAGCTCGTCGATCAACCGGGACGCCTCGGCCTTGCTCAGCCCGCCGGGCACCTCCCTGCCCACCTCCCTGGCCAGGGTGTGCAGGTAGGACTCCTGCGGGCCGGTCATGGGCTCGTCGCCGGTCGTCCACTCGTCGGGGTCCTTCTCCACCGGTCCGTGACTCATGCTGACTCTCCTCGAACTCACGTTCTCCTGGGGCAGCACGCCATGCCCGAACAAGCGCGCCGCAAACGCGAGGTCGCCCGCCGGTGGTCCGGCGGCTCTGTCCGGGCACTCGCCTGACCGGCGGCGGAAATGCCCGGGTCCGGGAAGTTCCTGCCATACTGGCGGGCGTGATGCGCAGGGTCGCGGCCGTGGTCGGGGACCTGGTCGCCGCGTTCGAGCTCGGGATCGTCTGCCAGGTGTTCGGGCTGGACCGCACCGACGACGGGCTGCCCGTGCACGACTTCGCGGTCTGCGCGGCGGAGCCCGGCGCCATCCCCACGACCTCGGGGTTCGCCGTCCACGTCGAGCACGGGCTCGACCGGCTCGCCGAGGCGGACCTGGTGGCCGTCCCGGCCTGGCCGCGGCTCGACGCGCCCGTCCCCGCCGCCCTGCTGGCGGCGCTGCGGGAGGCGGTCGGGCGCGGCGCCAGGGTGCTGACCGTCTGCACCGGCGCGTTCCTGCCGGCCGCCGCCGGGCTGCTCGACGGCCGGCGCGCCACCACCCACTGGCAGTTCGCCGACCTGCTCGCCCGCCGCCATCCCCGGGTCACCGTCGAGCCCGGCATCCTGTACGTCGAGGACGGCCCCGTGCTCAGCAGCGCCGGAGCCGCGGCCGGGATCGACGCCTGCCTGCACCTCATCCGGCTGGAGTACGGAGCCGCCACGGCCAACGCCCTGGCCCGGCGCCTGGTCGTACCGGCCCATCGCGCCGGCGGGCAGGCCCAGTACGTCGAGGCGCCCATGCCGCCGCAGCGCACCCCGTACGAACTGGCGGAGCTGCTCGACTGGATCCAGGAGCACCTCGACCGGCCGCTGACGGTGGAGGCGCTCGCGACGCGCGCGGCCATGTCGCCGCGCACGTTCGCCCGGCGGTTCAAGGACCTGACGGGCACCACCCCGCACCGCTGGCTGCTCGAACGCCGCCTCCAGCTGGCCGAGGAGCTGCTGGAGACCACCGATCTGAACGTGGAGGCCGTGGCCGTCCGAGCCGGGTTCGGCGGCGCTGACACCCTGCGCCACCACTTCGCCGCCCGGCGCGGCGTCGCCCCCGCCACCTACCGCCGCGCCTTCCGCCGCCTTCCGTGACGCCGATCCCTACGGTCGCGCCACGGGCTGGTCCGGCGTGCGGGCGGGGGAGAAGGGGCCGCTCAACGCCGCCCACTGCAGCAGCATGATCGTTTTGGCGTCGGCGATCTCGCCCCGCCGGATCAGGTCGAGGGCCTGGTCGAAGTCGAGCTCCACGACCTCGATGTCCTCGCCCTCCGCCGCGACCCCGCCGCCCGCCGAGGTGCGGGTCGCGGCGCTGTACGGCGCGGCGTAGAAGTGCAGGCGTTCGGTCACCGACCCCGGGCTCATGTAGACGGAGAAGACCGGCTCGACCTCGCCGACGGTGTGGCCGGTCTCCTCGGCGGCCTCGCGCCGGATCGCCTCCTCCGGCGCGTCGTCGTCCAGCAGCCCGGCCGCGGTCTCCAGGAGCATCCCGTCGGGGTGCCCGTTGACGTAGGCGGGGTAGCGGAACTGCCGGGTCAGCAGGACGGTGCGGCGGGCGGGGTCGTACAGCAGCACGGTGGCGCCGTTGCCGCGGTCGTAGGTCTCCCGCTGCTGGGTGCTCCAGCGGCCGTCGGCGTGCTGGTAGTCGAAGGTGGTGGTGCGCAGGACGTACCAGTTGCAGGCCAGCAGCCGCACGTCGCGCACCCGCACCCGGGGGTTGCCGGTCAGGTCGCGTCCCGCCTGGTCCAGGCCGGTACGGCCACGCCGGTCGGGCACGTCGAGGCCCGCGGTCACGACGACCGTCCACACCCGGCGGACGCGCCCGCCGTGGGGAGGTGGCAGCCGGGAGGAACCGGCCTGTCCGCCGCTCTGCCCGCGCGGGCAGGAACGGGCTGTCGTGCCGATCGTGCCGTCATGTCGCCCTTTCGTCAGGGGTGCCGGATCCCGGTCACCGAGTATGGCAGGAAATTCCCGTATATGAGCAGTACTGCCACTGCCTCGCGATCCCCCTCCCGCGCAGACTCGGACCATGACCGCAAGCGCGTACCCCCGTTCTCCGCTCGTGCCCTCCTTCCCGCTGCCCGGCCAGGGGAAGGAGCGTCACGCCGTCGCCGTTCCGGCGCCCGGTCGCGGGCCGCAGCACTGGGCCGGCGCGCCGAGCGCCACGCTCGACGCCGACGGCACGTACGTCCTGGCCTACCGCGTACGCGCCGGCGGCGAGGACCACAACGCGGTGGCCCGCTCCACGGACGGCGAGCGGTTCACCACGGTCGCCGTCCTGCCGCGCGGCCGCTTCGGCGCCGCGATGGTGGAACGCCCCGCCCTGGTACGCCTGCCGTCCGGCCGGTGGCGGTTGTACGTCAGCTGCGCCACGCCGGGGACCAGGCACTGGTGGATCGGCGTCGTCGAGGCGGCGTCCCCGGAGGGCCTGGCCGGGGCGGACGTCCGGCCGGTGCTCACCGGCGACGCCCGGACCGGCGTCAAGGACCCGGTGATCCGGTACGACGGCACCGGATGGCGGGCCTGGATCTGCTGCCACCCGCTGGAGACGCCCGGCGCGGAGGACCGGATGAGCACCGCGTACGCCACCAGCCGCGACGGGCTGAACTGGCGGCCGCACGGCACCGTCCTCACCGGCCGCCCCGGCTTGTGGGACGCCCGCGGCGCCCGGCTGACCAGCGTCCTGCCCGACGGCCGGGCCTGCTACGACGGACGCGCCTCGGCGGCGGAGAACTGGCGCGAACGCACCGGCCTCGCCACGCCCGCCGGCGCGACCGGGGCCGGCGAAGCGCCGCTGCTGGCGCCGGTGGACGGGCCGCCGGTGGCCGACGTCCGCTACCTCGACGTGCTCCCGCTCCCCGACGGCGCCCACCGCCTCTTCTACGAGGCCCGGCTCCCCGACGACAGCCACGAACTGCGCACCGAACTCGTGACGTGACAGGCCCGGCCGTCGCCCCGGCGGCCGCTCTCTACAATGGCCGGGTGAATCTGGATCGGGCCGTGTGCGGCACGTGCTGAGCGCGGCGGGGCTGGGCGCGGAGGAGGAGGCCGCCTACCGGCTGCTGGTCAGGACCACCGAGGTGGAGTCCGACGCCCTGGCCGAGGAGCTGGGCGTGCCGGCCGAGGTGGCGCGGCAGGCGCTCGGCTCGCTGCTGGCCAAGGGCCTGGCGCGCGCCGTCGCTGGCGAGCCCGGCCGGTTCACGGCGGTCGCCCCCGACGTCGCGCTCGCGGCCCGGCTGCACCGGCGGCAGGCCGAGGTCGACCGGGCGCGGCACGCCATGGAGCAGCTCACGGGGGAGTACCTGGCGCACGCCAGGCGGCGCGAGGCCGCGCAGCTCATCGAGGTGATCACCAGCCGGGCGGCGCTGCGCGAGCAGCTCCGGCTGCTCCAGGACGGCGCCCGGCACGAGGTGCTCAGCCTCTGCCGGGCCGGGCACGTGGCGATGAGCTCGCAGGAGAACGGCGAGGAGCTCGCGGCGCTGCGGCGCGGCGTCGGCTACCGCGTCATCTACGAAGGGGCGTTGCTGGAGGAACCCGGCATGCTGGTCAACCTCGCCGACGGCATCACGCTGGGAGAGCAGGCCCGCGCGCTGCCCGTCCTGCCGGTACGGATGATCATCGCGGACGGCGAGCTCGGCGTGCTCCCGCTCATCCAGCACACCGACGGCCTGACCCAGCTCACCGCCGCGCTGATCCGGCCCAGCAGCCTGCTCGACGCCCTCAAGGCCCTGTTCGAGAGCCTGTGGGAGCGGGCCACCCCGGTCAGTCTCACCAACCCGGGCAGCCCGCTCGACGCCGACCATCTCTACCTGCTGTCGCTGCTGGTCGCGGGTGTTCCGGACAAGTCGATCGCCACCCAGCTCAAGATCTCCCAGCGGACGGTGCAGCGCAGGATCGCCTACCTGATGGAGCGGGCGGGTGCGCAGACCCGGATGCAACTGGCCTGGCACGCCGCCCGCGAGAACTGGCTCTGAGCGATCAGTAGGCCCTGATCACCGTCTGCTGGACCGTGTTGCCGGCCGAGTCGGTGGCGGTGACCCGCAGCGACGGGTGCGGGCGCAGCACGATCGCGTCGTAGCGGCCGCCGCCGAGCGGGATCACCGGCTGCCGCCGCCACGTCGCGCCGTCGTCGTAGGACAGCTCCAGCTTCAGGTCCTTCGCGCGCGCCCCGGTCACGCCCTCCTGATGCCGTACGGCGAAGCCCACCAGACCGGGACGCTCCGGGCGCACGTCATAGTCGACCTGCAGCAGCGGCAGCACCCGGTCGCCCGGCTTGGAGCGGAACGTCCAGGCCGTCTCGGTCGCGATGGCCGTGGTCCACTCCTCCGAGGTGCGCCTGGTGGACAGCTCCAGCCGGTAGGCGGCCTCCTGCGGCGCCGCGGGGAACGCGCCCCAGGCGGCGTCGCGCTCGGCCACCAGCGTGCCGTTGCGGAAGAACCGGGCCGAGGCGGTGTCGTTGTCGACGCCCGCCCGGGAGACGTGCCCGGAGGAGTCCACGAACTCGGGGACGCGGATCTCCAGCGTGTCGCCCTCCCGGGTGGACGGCTTCAGCCAGCCGGGGATCGCCGGGCGGACCACCGGGGCGTGCCAGCTCTCGCTGATCCGCGTGCCGGGCTGGTAGGTGCGCGGCTGCTCGGTCATGCCGTCGAGCAGGCGGCCCATCTCGTCCCAGACGTACTGGTGGTTGACGAGGTGCTGCCAGTAGGAGCCGTCGGCGCTGACGTACTCGGTGCGGCGCAGCGGCGTCCTGACGATCCGCTGGGTCTCCATCTGCTGGCCCAGCGCGTACGACTGCCAGGGACGCCAGCCGAAGCGCTGCTCCTTGGCCCAGCCGAAACCGCCGTTGTCGGCATAGGTCGTGGTGACCCGGGCGGTGTTGCCGTCGTTCACCTCATGCACGATCTTGTCCGGCACCCGGCCGTCGGAGACCTGCATGACGTCGTAGAGGTAGGGCGAGTCCATCTGCCCCGTGACCTCCAGCTTGGCGTTGCCCTTCTTCATCCGCTCCAGCATCCGCTGCCCGTCGTCGCCGGCGACCACCAGCGCCGGGATCGGCAGGTCGGCGCCGACCGGCCTCCAGCCGTGGCCGAACGCGTCGTCGGGGGAGAGCACCAGGATCACGGCGACCGCGCCCGCCTTGATCGCGGCCCCGGACGGGTCGGACCAGTCGATGTCCTCGCTGCGGATGACCGCGGCCTTTCCCTTGGCCCCGGCGGCCCCGTCGGCGAGCCGCCACATGTGCCGCCCGTCCACGGCCGGCGACCCGCCCAGGAAGCCCATCGGGTACGGCTCGCCCGAGCCGGGCACGCGGACGGTGAGCTTCGGCGCGACGAGCTGCCAGCGCGAGGCGAACTCGAACGAGCCGTCCCGCACGGGCTGGGTCGGCGAGACGTTGAGCCCCTCGATGACGTCGAAGTTCATGACGCCCTGGGAGATCTTGCGCGAGCCGAACGCGCGATGGGTGAAGTAGGTGTAGATGCCCACCTGTTCGGCGGGTTCCTTCGTTTTGATGGTCACCGGGGTGGTCTTGCGGAAGTCCAGCACCACGTCCAGGTCGCGGTCGACCTTGAGCTCGGGGATGACGACCATGCCGTCCCTCGGGTGCGTGCGGCCCCAGCCGCTGCCCAGGTTGAGCGACTGCGTCATGTAGGTGCCCTCGGACACCTCCACGGTCAGCCCTTCCTGGGGCAGCCAGGTGAACAGGTCGTCCTGCTGCGAGGCGCCGAACATCGACAGCGTGTCGGCGCCGGTCGGCCTGCCCGCGGCGTCGACGGCGGTGAAGCGGACCTTGTGCTGCGGTCCCTTCCAGGTCAGCGCCAGCGTGGTGTGCACCTGCTCCGTGCCCGCCGTGGCGGTGACCAGCCCGCCGTACCGGCCGAAGGAGAGCTCGGCCAGGTCCACCGTGACCTTGACGTCGGCGGTGCCGCCCGCCGGGACCGTCACGGACGCGGCGCTGAGCTCGGCCTTGTCCAGGGTGGCGGCCAGCTGCAGCGTGACCGGGGCGGCGGTGCCGTTGGCGTAGGTGATGGTGCCCTCGGCCGTGGCCGGGCCCTGGTCCTGCTGGTGCTTGCCGAGGTCGACCACGCCGGTCGCGGTCACGCCCTGGCGCACCGCGCGGGCCACGTCCAGGCGGCCGGCGCCGGCGTCGTCGATCTGCTGGCCGGGGATGGGCTTGGCCGAGCCGATCAGCGCGTCCTTGATCTGCCTGGCCGTCCAGGCGGGGTGGCGCTGCTTGACGATCGCGGCGGCCCCGGCCACGTGCGGCGTGGCCATCGAGGTGCCGGAGGCGGCCGTGTAACGCTCGTCCACCGGCTCGCCCATGCTGGTGCCCGCCGCGCGGGCCGCGACGATGGCCACGCCGGGCGCGGTCAGGTCGGGCTTGGGCGCGTCGTCCAGGCGCGGGCCGCGGCTGGAGAACTCCGCGAGCGCGTCCTTGCCGTCGACCGCGCCGACGGTGAGCGCCGAGGTCGCCGCGCCGGGCGTGCCGACGGTGAACCGGCCGGGGCCCGAGTTGCCCGCCGCGACCACGAACAGCGTGCCGTACCGGGCGGTCAGCTCGTCGGCCGCCTGGCTCAGCGGGTCGGTGCCGTCGGTGGGGGTCGAGCTGCCCAGGCTCATGTTGACCACCCGGACGCCCTCGGCGGCCGCCTGCCACTGCATCGCCGCGATGATCTCGGAGTCGCTGCCGCTGCCGTTGTCGCCCAGCGCCTTGGCGATGACCAGCCGGGCGCCGGGGGCGACGCCCTTGTACCTGCCGTTCGAGGCGGCGCCGCTGCCCGCGACGATGGAGGCCACGTGGGTGCCGTGGCCGACCCGGTCGGTGACCTCGTCCGGGTCGCCGCCGCCCGGGCTGCCCTCGGGGACGAAGTTGCGGGCCGCGGCGATCCTGCCCTGCAGGTCGGGATGCGCGGTGTCGATCCCGGTGTCGATGACGCCCACCTTCACGCCCGTGCCGTCGTAGCCGGCCGCCCAGGCGGTGGGGGCGCCTATCTGCGTGTTGCTGACGTCGTCGAGCGCCTTGACCTTGCCGTCGAGCCACACCTTGCGCAGGCTGCCCGCCGAGGACCTGTCGGCGCCGAGGCCCTGTTCGCGTCCGAGGGACTGCCAGAACGCGGCGGCCTGCTTCTTGTCCACCTTGATCGCGGCGCCGTCGATGCTGTCCAGCACCATCGGCCGCGCGCCGCCCTTCAGCGCTCTCGCCTTGTCCGCCAGCTCGCCGGCCTTGGTCTCGGGCGGGTACTGGACGATGAGGGGGATCTGTGCGGACTTGGCGTCTCCGTACCCGTTGGCGGCCAGGTAGTCGACGTTGAACAGTTCCTTGTCAAGGATGCCCTGGGTGACGTAAGGCCCTGCGTCAGCGGGGATCACGTAGTAGCCGTGATCGTCCTGCCGGGCCTGGAACGTCCGCACGTCGCGGCCGTCGCCGGGGTCCAGCGTGGCCGACGCGTGACCCTTGCCGTCGTTGGCGTAGGTGACGGTGTCCCCGGTGATCAGCGTGATCCTGACCGGTGGGGTGCCGGTCACCCGGGTATCCGACTTGGCGGGCGCGGGTGACGTGGTCGTCGCGGCGGCCGATCGCGGCACCGCGACGAGTGGCCCGGCGAGTGGCACGGTGAGTGCGGCTGCGAGTAAGGCCACGAGTCTGCGGCGCCGAGGGGTGGACAGCATGCGCACAACTCTCTCCAGACTGAAAGATCGGCCACCGTCGCCCGTGCGCGATGGAGATCGTTTCCTCGCTGACC
>NZ_JBSFGJ010000431.1:0-7947 GCF_053596515.1 Nonomuraea sp. NPDC001684 | reverse complement strand
CGCCGCCGAGGGGGAGCACGACCGTTTCCTCATGAGCCGCTGGGACCGGGAGCTGCGCCACGAGCCGGCCCCCGCCGTGGCCGAGGTCTGCCTGCTGGAGATGCACGCCCGGCTGGCCCGCCTGACCGGCGGGCCGCGCGAGACGGCGCCCGCCGAGGCGGCGGCGGCCGGATCGGCCGAGCGCATGCTGGCCGTCGTCGCCCGCCGCTACACCGAGCGGCTGACGGTCGAGGAGATCGCCGAAGCCGCCGGGGTGCACCCCACCTACGCGGCCCTGGCCTTCAAACGGGCCCTGGGCATGCCCGTCTGGCAGTACGTCACCCGGCTGCGGGTCGCCCACGCCTGCCGGTTGCTGCTGGTCACCGGCTGGGGCGTCGACAGGGTCGCGCACGCCAGCGGCTTCCAGACGAGGTCGAGCTTCTACCGGGCCTTCGGCGAATCGACCGGCCTGACGCCCACGGAGTTCAGGCGGCGGGCGATCGCCGACGGAGGGTGCCCTCCGTGACGCCCGCCGGGAGGCGCACGGTGACGCGGAGGCCCCCGGACGGGCGGGGGACGAGGTCGAGCGTCCCGTCGTGCGCCCGCACGATGCTGCCGACGATCGCCAGGCCCAGCCCGACCCCCGCGTGGTCGGCGCGGACGCGGTCGGTGCCCCGCCGGAACGGCTCCACCAGCGTGGGGACCACGTCAGGGGGCAGCGTGTCGCCGGTGTTCTCGACGATGAGGGTCACCGTCCCGGCGTGCACGGCGGTCGTGACCCACACCGTGCCCTGTCCGGCGAGGTTGTGCACGATCGCGTTGTGCACGAGGTTCGTCGTCATCTGGAGCAGCAGCGCGGGTGAGCCGGTGGCGGGGGCCAGGTCTCCGGCGGTCTCGACGGCGAGTCCGCGCCGCTCGGCCAGGGGCAGCAGCGTCTCGACGGCCTCCTCCGCGATCAGCGACAGATCGACGCGCTCGCGCGGGAAGGACCGCTGGTCGGCCCGGCTGAGCAGGAGCAACGCCTCGGTGAGGTCGATCGCCCGGGTGTTGACCAGGTGGAGGCGGGCGACCAGCTCGGCGGGGTCGCGGGTGGGGTCGGTGCGGGCGACGTCGAGCAGCGTCCGGGCGACGGCGAGCGGGGTGCGCAGCTCGTGGGAGGCGTTGGCGGCGAATCTCCGCTGCTCGGCGACGTGCGCTTCGAGCCGTACGAGCATGGTGTCGAAGGCGTCGGCGAGCTCGCGCAGTTCGTCCGCGCGGCCCGGCAGCCGGATGCGGTGGGAGAGCGAGCCGCCGGTGGCCCTGCGGGCGGCGTCGGTGATGCGGGTCAGGGGCGCGAGCATCCGGCCGGCCAGCAGCCACCCGCCCACGAGCCCGAACACCAGCAGGAACGCCAGCACGAGAGCCGCGACCGGGGCGAACGACCGCACGATGGACGAGCGGTTGACCAGGAAGTCGCCGGTGGAGTAGATGGCGTCATCGGGCAGACCGCGCAGGTAGTAGACCCCCACCGCGCCCAGCGGCACGAGGCCCGCGACCAGGAGGAACCCGGCGTAACTCAGAGTGAGCTTGAGCCGCACGCTCAGGCCCGGGGCCCTACCCACGATCCTCCCCCTCGCGCCCGGCGGCGGGCGCCGTGTCGATGCGGTAGCCGACCCCCGCCACGGTGGCGATCACCCAGGGCTCGCCGAGGCGCTTGCGCAGGGACGAGACCGTGATGCGGACGGCGTTGGTGAAGGGGTCGGCGTGCTCGTCCCACGCCCGCTCCAGGAGCTCCTCGGCGCTGACGACCCCGCCCTCGGCGGCGACGAGGACTTCGAGCACGGCGAACTGCTTGCGGGTGAGCGCGACGTAGCGGCCGTCGCGGAAGACCTCGCGGCGGAACGGGTCGAGGCGCAGGCCCGCGATCTCGTGCACCGGCGGCCTGCTGTGGCCCCGCCTGCGGTCGAGCGCTCTGAGGCGGAGCACGAGTTCGCGCAGCTCGAAGGGCTTGGTGAGGTAGTCGTCGGCGCCCAGTTCGAACCCGCTGGCCTTGTCGTCGAGCCGGTCGGCGGCGGTGAGCATGAGGATGGGCATGCCGCTGCCGGAGGCGACGATGTGCCCGGCGATCTCGTCGCCCGAGGGGCCCGGGATGTCGCGGTCGAGGACGGCGATGTCGTAGGCGTTGACGCTCAGCAGCTCCAGGGCGGTGTTCCCGTCGCCGGCGATGTCGGCGGCGATGGCTTCCAAGCGCAGGCCGTCGCGGACGGCTTCGGCCAGATAGGGCTCGTCCTCGACGATCAGTACCCGCATACACCTGACCGTACGGCCCGGGGCCTATCGCCGGCATATGAAAAATCCCATACGGGCCGGCAACGGCCCGCTGCCTTGACTGGCGGCATGACACCCAGCGGACCAGCACGAACGGCAGCCCGCCGGACCCGGTCGGCCCTGGTGGCCGCGCTCGTCGTCCTCGGCGTGACGCTCGCGGCCGGCGTCGTCGTCCACCGGGCGGTGACGTCCCTGACCGTCTCGGCGTACGACGAGGCCGAGGGGGCCGTGCCCGAGGGCGTGACGGTCTTCGACGACGGGGTCCCGGCCGTCGCCGGCCTCGACGCCGACCTGCTCCGGGCCCTGCGCAGGGCGGCGGCCGAGGCCGCGGGCGACGGCGCTGACCGGCGTCCTCCTCAGGACAGGGGCACGCCGCGGTAGGCGCGCCAGAGCGCCAGGTCGTAGCCCAGGCCCAGGGCCGCGCCGAGCAGCAGGGGAGCGCCCAGCGCGGCCAGCGTGCCGGTCAGCATGGTGGTGGCGGCGATCGGGGCGACCGAGACGGCGACGCTGCGGGCCAGGCTGGTCATGCTGGCGGCGGCCGTACGCTGCCCCGGCGGGACGACCGCGGCCGTGAACGCCTGCCGCGCCGGTACGTCGATCTTGGACACCGTCTGGCGGAGCAGCAGCAGGACGACGGCGGTGGCCAGGTCCGGGGCGAACGGGATGCAGGCCAGCAGCAGGTTGGCCACGGTGTGGGGGAGGAGCATCGTGGCCAGCAGGCCGCGCCGGGCGGCCAGCAGCGGCGCGGTGAGCTGGGCCAGGGCCGGCAGCAGGTTGGCGGCGAAGAACACCAGGCCCAGCTGGGTGGTCGTCGCGCCGAAGCGATGGGCGAACCACCAGGCCAGCACAGCCTGGACGGCCAGCCCGCCGGCCAGGGCGTCCAGGGCGGACAGCCCGGCCAGCAGCCGGATCTGGCCGGGCACCCGCCCGCGACGCCGTTCCGGGCCGGCGGGCGCGGTCCGGGGCGGCTCGGCCTGCGGCGTCAGGTTCCAGAACAGCGTCACGGTCCCGGCCGCCAGGAGCGCGTAGAGGGCGAAGGCGGCGTCGGGGGCCGACGTCCAGGTCTGGAGCCCGAGCGCGGCGGCGGCCAGCGCGCCCAGCGCGCCGGAGGCCAGGGCGGTGACGTTGTAGCAGGTGAAGACGGACGTGTGGCGCGCCGGGGCGCAGGTCTGGGCGAGGATGGCCTGTTCCACCCCGGAGAAGGGCGTGTTGTCGTTGGTGGAGGGCGAGATCGTCCCGATGAAGGCGGCGGCGATCAGGACGGGGTAGGACTCGCTGAGCGCGAACACGGCCCCGGTCACCGCCATCAGGCAGCCGCAGGCGACCAGCGTCAGGCGCCGCCCCCACACGTCGGCGAACAGGCCCAGCAGCAGGCTCGCGAACACCGATCCGGCGGCGGCCACGGCCAGCAGCAGGCCGGTCTGCCAGGGGGCGTCGCCGTCCTGGGCGAGCAGCTCGGCGAGGAGCACGCTGGTGCATCCGTAGCCGAAGGTCCGCAGCGCCCGCGCCGCGACGACCAGCAGCCCGTTACGTCCCAGTTCGATCGGAAACAGGCTCCTGGCCTGCGTGTTCGGCATGGGGCATGATGCCCCGGACGGCGCGGCGGACGTGCCGCGAACGCGCGAAGACGCACGACGACATTGCGCGGGCCCGCCGCCGCGTCAGGTGGCAGGTTCGAGGTGGACGTGCAGGTCGGTGGCGTGGGCGGGGGCGGGGTCGCCGTCCGGGTCGGTGACGGCGGTCACGGCCAGGCCGGCGGCCGCGGCCAGCTCCTCGAACACCTCGCGGGTGTACCAGTGCAGGACCCACGGGCGTTCGGCGACGGTGACGTCCGGGCCGTGGTGGCGTTCGTAGCGCAGGAGGGTCGTCTGCGTCCGGGCGGTCTCGTCGCGTCGCTGGGAGACGACGGACACCCGCAGGTCGGCGCCGTCGGGGGCGACGGCCGTGCGCGCCCGGCCGATCTGGTCGGCCGGGGCCGGGTCGGGAGTGAACAGCGGCACCAGCGCGACGCCGCCCTCGTCCAGGTGGGCGCGGATGCCGCGCAGGGCGGCCAGCGCCGTGGCGTCGTCGGGGAGCAGGGTGAAGGTCGGCCCGGCGAGGAAGATCGCCGGGTACCTGCGGGGCAGGCTCAGGCTCTCCATGCGCTGGTGGAACAGCGTCACGGACACGTCCAGCTCGCCGGCCCGGCGTCGGAGCCGGGCCAGCATGTCCGCCGAGGAGTCGACGCCGTCGACCTCCAGGCCGCGCCGGCGCAGCTCCAGCAGGGGATCGCCGTCCCCGCAGCCCAGCTCCAGCGCGGGGACGCCGGTGCGCTCGACGAAGGCGGCATAGGGCTCCGGGTCCTGGGAGACGGATTTCAGCGGTCCGTAGAGCTCCGCGACGAGGCCGGTGTAGAAGTCAGCTGGATCCACCTTCGTCACAGTACGCACATGATCCAGAAGGTTCACTCCATTATCGAGTCCGGGACGGCCGTCGAGACGTGCCAGAATCCGGCGTACCGGCCGCCGCGGCGCAGCAGCTCGTCGTGGCCGCCCGCCTCGACGATCCGGCCGCCGTCGAGGAAGACGACGCGGTCGGCGCGCCGGACGGTCCGCATGCGGTGGGCGACCATGACCACCGTGCGCCCCGCCATCAGGCGCTCGACGCCCTCGTGGACGGCCGCCTCGTTCACCGGGTCCAGTGCGGAGGTCACCTCGTCCAGCAGCACGACGGGGCGTCCTTCAGCAGCGCCCGCGCGATCGAGACGCGCTGACGCTCACCGCTGGACAGCAGCGCCCCGCCCTCGCCGACGTTCGCCGCCCAGCCGCCGGGCAGCCGCTCGACCACCTCGTCCAGCCGGGCCGCGGTCACCGCCGCCCGCACCTCGGCCTCGTCGGCGTCCGGACGGCCGAGCCGCACGTTGTCCTCGATCGTGCCGTCGAAGAGGTAGACGTCCTGGAAGACGACGGCGATCCGAGCCGGTCCGCCAGCCGCCGCCGTAACGACAGCTGCACCCGGCCGTCGAGCACGTGTCCGAGCCCCGACGACGCGCCCGTCAGCAGCAGCCGCACGAACAGCCCGGCCACGCCCGCGAGCACCGCGACCCGGACGCGCCCGGCGTCCACCGGGCCCGGCGACAGCAGGACGCGGCCCACCTCGACGACCGCCAGCAGCGGCGCCAGGCCCGCGACCGCGCCGATCACCTGCGACACGACGACGGCGACGAACGCCGGGACGTGCGGACGCAGCAGCCCGCCCGCGCCCGGTTCCGGCGGCGGGACGGCCTCGGGCGGCTCGGGACGGCCTCGGGCGGTTCGGGGGCCGGCCGGTGTCCCCGGCTCGTTTCGCGGCTGCCGGTCATGGGTCCTCTAATTCCGCTACCTGAAGTATCGATACTTAAGGTAGCGGAATCGGATATCGTTCAGGCATGTCCCGAGCGAGCACTTCCGCCAGACCGCCCGGTCGCCCGCGCACCGGCGTCAACGCCGAGGTGTTCGCCGCCACGTTGCGCACCGTCCACGAGCTCGGCTACGCGCGGGCCACCGTCGAGCGCATCGCCGCCGCGGCCGGTGTGGCGAAGACGACGGTCTACCGGCGCTGGCCGACGAAGGGCGAGCTGATCGTCGACTGCCTGCTCGACGCGTTCGGCCCGGCGCCGCTGGAGGGCGCCGACCGGGCCGAGATCATGTCCTCGATCATCCGCTGGATCGCCGGGAAGATCAGCGAGCCGGGCACGGGCGACGCGTTCGCGGGCGTGTTCAGCGACGCCGTCAGCGATCCGGCCCTGCGCGAGGTCCTGTCCACCCGGTTCCAGGACCCGTACCGGCTGGCGCTCCAGGAGGCGCTCGGCGAGCCGGAGCAGCGCGTCCTGCTCTACATCGACGTCGTCGTCGGCACCTTGCTGCACCGGATGGGCATGACCGGCGAGCCGATGGTCGAGTCCGACGTCGACGCGCTGATCGAAATGGTGCTGCGGCACTTCGCCGACGGGCCCGGGGGAGCGCCCGGCGCCTGATCTCCGTGCCGCGTCGGCCCTACGGGTGATCAGGCGGAGGGTTCCCGGCGGAGCGGACGGGCCGGGCGTCGCCGTACGCCGACGCCCGGCGCCTGCGCCGGTGCGGGGGTCACGACACCCCGGAGGCGATCTTGTTCAGCGGGCCCTGGCCGCCGGCGGCGGCCTGGGCGGGGTTGTGGACGTGCGCCGTGCCCGCCGGGGCCGGCCAGGCGGGGCCGAAACCGGGGTAGGGGTGGGGCAGCGGGACGGGGGCGGCCGCGCGGGCCGGCCCGGACAGCGCGGCGGAGGCCAGCACGCCGGCCACGGCGGCGGCGATCGCGAGGCCGGCTGATCCGCGTCTTCTCTTGAACATTTCGAGGTCCCCTCGACGTGGTCTGGAAGGACCGCCGAGAGTAGCAGATTGTCATGGCTCAAGTACAGAGAGTCACAAGGCGTAGGGTGAGGCAGTAGCGTCATCGCACGTGAGCGATTACGCACTGTCACCGTCGGTCGAGCCCCGGTCCCTGCGGCGGTGGGTCGTGCTGCTGCTCTGCTGGGCCTCGCTCACCATGACCTCCGTCGACCGTTCCACCTGGGGGCCCGCGTCGCTGCAGGCGGGCGAGGCGCTGGGGGTGTCGCTGGCGGGGCTGGGGGCGTTCGCGACGGCGTACTACGTCGGCTACGTGCTGTCCAACATCGGCGGCGGGCTGCTCGGCGACCGGATCGGCAGCCGGGTCGTGTTGTCGGGGTCGCTGTTCACGGCGGGCGGCTTCATGATCGCCTTCGGCTCCGTGCCGTCCGCCGGGGCCGGGATCGCGGTGCAGGCGCTGATCGGGCTCTGCGCGGGGGCCGACTTCGCGGCGGGCGTCAAGCTCATCGCGTCCTGGTTCGGCGAGCGGGAGCGCGGGCTGGCGATGGGCGTGTTCACCATGGCCTCGTCGCTCGGCACGATGATCGCCAACGTGCTCGTGCCCCGGCTGATCCAGTGGTACGACTGGCGGGCCTCGTACCACCTGTTCGGCATCGTGTCGATGGGGCTCGCGCTGGTGTGCCTGACACTGCTGCGTGACCGGCGTGAGCCGCCGGCCGCGCGCCCGTCGCTGCGCGGCCTGGCCCGCGACCGTGACCTGCTGCTGATCGGCCTGGCCGGCTTCGGCGGGCTGTGGGGCACGTACGGCTTCGTGACCTGGTCCAACACCCTCATGGTGAAGGGGCACGGGCTCGACCCGGTGGCGGCCGGGACGGTCGTCGTGGTGTTCGCGGCGGCGGGCGCGGTGGGCAAACCGGTCATCGGCCTGGCCACCGACCTGGCCGGACGGGGGCGCAAACGCCCGGCGGTCGCCGTGCTGGTGGCCTTCGCCGGCTGCCTGCTGCTGTTCGGCCGCATGGAGACGGAGACGGCGTTCCTGGTGACGGCCGGGTTCGCGGGGCTGGGCGCGTACCTGTACTCGCCGTTGCTGATCGCCATGGTGCCCGGCCTGTCGGGGACGGCGCTGGCCGGCTCGGCGGCGGGCGCGACGAACGCGGTGGCGCAACTGGGCAGCGTGACCGTGCCGGTCGTCGTGGGGGCGGTCTACCAGGCCGGCGGGTCCTTCTCCGCCGCGTTCGCCACCCTGGCCGCCGGGCCCGTGGCGGGCGCGGTGGCGCTGTGCTTCGTCCGCGAGGCGCGCGGCCGGTCGAGGACCGGC
>NZ_JBSFGJ010000430.1:0-7952 GCF_053596515.1 Nonomuraea sp. NPDC001684 | reverse complement strand
TACGGCGTCCAGAAATCCGCGAAGTGCCGATGCCATGCGGCTTCGCCTTCATCGGATCGTGACGCCGGGCACCTTGTTGTCCTGGCACCGCCGCCTGGTCAGCCAACGCTGGACCTACCCGAACGCGGCCGGGCGTCCGCCGGTCCCGGATACGCTGCGTGATCTGGTGGTCCGGTTGGCCAGGGAGAGTCCCCGCTGGGGGCACCGGCGTATCCGGGGCGAACTGCTCGGGCTCGGCCATCGGATTGGAGAAGGCACGATCCGCCGGATCCTGGCCGCGGCCGGCCTGGGTCAGCACCACGCCAGACCTCGCCGAACTGGCGACAGTTCCTCACCTCGCAAGCCTCCGGCATCTTGGCGTGCGACTTCATGCACGTAGACACTGTGTTCCTCAAGCGCCTGTACGTCTTGTTCGTCATGGAGATCGAGACACGCCGCGTGCACCTGCTGGGCCTCACCTCCAACCCAACGCGCGCATGGACCACCCAGCAAGCCCGGAACCTACTGATAGATCTGGGAGAACGCGCCGGCGCCTTCAGATTCCTCATCCGGGACCGTGACGGCAAGTTCTCCCCCTCATTCGATGAAGTGTTCACCGCCAACGGCGTGCGGGTCATCAAGACGCCCGTCCGGTCACCCCGGGCAAACGCGTTCGCGGAACGGTTCGTGGGAACACTACGCCGTGAGTGCCTCGACCACCTGCTCATCCATGGCGAGCGGCACCTACGCAAGGTCCTGACTGAGTACGAACACCATTTCAACCACCGTCGCCCACATCAGAGCCGTTCCCTCCGCCCACCATTGCACGACCCCAGCGAGGCGATCGACATGACCACCCGGATCCACCGCCGAAGGACCGTCACAGGACTGATCAACGAGTGCCGCAGAGCAGCCTGATCACCCTAGGAAAGCCCAGCTCAGCAACAGTATTCACCGTTTTGGCACCGTACAGGCCGGTCAGCATCGCCACCATGCACCGCATCCGCGCCACACTCCGCCACGCGCTCAACATGGCCATGCGACAGGATCGGCTGGTCGACTTCAATCCCGCCGCCGTGCTGGAGATGCCCGCCCATGTCCGGCCCAAGCCATTGGTGTGGACCGAGGACCGGGTCCGCGCCTGGCAGCAGGACTTCCACACCTACCGGCGGGCGGAGAAGCAGCGCCGGGGCGGACGGCGGGTCGATCCCATCGACGCCTACACCAGCGTGCCCCGCCCCTCCCCCGTCATGGTGTGGACACCCGCACAGACCCGCCTGTTCCTCGAAGAAGCACGAACCCACCGGCTGTTCGCCTTGCATCAGCTGGTCGCGCTGCGCGGGCTGCGCCGGGGCGAGGCATGCGGGCTGCGGTGGAAGGAGGTCGATCTCAACGGCCACAGTCTGACGGTGAACTGGCAGCTGGTGCAGCTGGCCTGGCAGATCCACGAGGGCACCCCGAAGACCGACGCCTCGGTACGCACCATCGCCCTGGACACCGACACCGCCCAAGTCCTGCGCGCCCACCGGCAGCAGCAACTGCAGGAACGACTGGCCATGGGCGAGGCATGGGGCGACACCGGGTTCGTGTTCACCCAGCCCGACGGCACCCGCCTGCACCCCCAGCACGTCTCCGACCAGTTCCTGTGGCTGGCCTACCTGGCCGGCCTGCCACCCATCCGCCTCCACGACCTCCGCCACGGCGCGGCCTCGCTGATGCTGGCGGCCGGGGTAGAGATGAAGGTGGTGCAGGAAACACTGGGCCACACCTCCAGCGCGTTCACCGCCGACACCTACACCTCCGTCTACCCACAGGTGGCCACCGCCGCCGCCGAGAAGACCGCCGCCCTGCTGTTCGGCAAAGAGGACCAGGCCGATGCCGGGAGAGTCGTCTCGTTGAGGAACTGACAGTCGGATTAAGCATCCGGCCCCGAACTCGCCGCCTGCTCGCGGCGAGGCGGGGCCGCTGCTCTTGCCGCACAGGCTCGGGGATGGCGGATGATCACGGTGTGTGCAGGGTCGGTGCAACCGAGCACGCACGGAGCACGCAACCGCTAGACGGAAATTCTAGAACGCATCCGACGCCGAGTTGTCACAGGTCAGGCCATGATCAAAGCGCGCCCTGCAGGATTCGAACCTGCGACCGTCGGATTAGAAGCAAGATCTTTTAGTGCCGCACGGTGCCGCTTGATGGCAGTTCATGCCGCCTCAGCGCGCTTTGCATGTCTGGCAATGCCGGGTTCTGACGGCACGTTTCGGGGCGTACGAGCACGCACCGAGCACGCCCGCGACCATCCTGCCGACCACGACAAGCCGTCATCCCTCACATCAGGTCGGAAATTTGGCAGACAACCTCGGCTGCAGCCTTCACAGACCACTCATATGCGGCTTGAACTGCATGGATGGAGCTTCCGGCAGCCGCAGAACCGATCATCTCGGTGGCCGACATGGGAGGGGGTGGCCGTGCGTCACCATGCTGCGGTCACGGTCGACCGCCATGGAGACCGTCACCGGCGAATGCCATTGCTCGAAGCGCCGCGACCTGGACAGGTCGACCGCTTCCTGCTCCTCCAAAGTGCGCCAGCAGAAGTCGCCGTAGTCGTCGTAGCCGAACGTGGCGGCCGGCGACGTGCGCAGGCCCGGCCGGCTCGTCGCGGTGGTCGCCCGTCTGCGTAGCCGCCAGTGTTCGGGCACCTATCCTTGCTTGCATGGGTGACGTACTGAAGGGGCGAGGTTGCGCGTGGGAGTTCGAGGACGGTGGGCTGCACATTACGCCTGAACCGGGTAAGGCGTCGAAACTGAGCATGGAGCTCGGAGAGCGGTTCGTGCCGTACGACGCGCTGGCCGATGTCATGCTGGAGCCTGGTGCGCGCGGCAGGGTGGCGTTGCGGGTGGTTCCCCGACAGGGAGCCGATCCGGTCATGTCCGCGGCAACGGGGCAGCTCCAGGAGTCGCTCGATCCGTACCGGCTGGTGCTGCCCGCCGCCACGAAGACGCTGGCCGACCAGTATGCCAACGAGGTGCGCGCGGCCCTGTCCCAGCGCGGTCCGGCTGAGCGGTTCCTGATCGCCGGTCCTTCGGTGCCGCGTAGTTTCAAGGCATGGGACGGTGAGGCCGCCTTCGACGGGCAGGCTGTCACCTTCACCTGGTTCGCGTCCGGAGCTTCCCCGGCCAAGTACACGGCAGGTGACCAACGTTACCCGATCACCGAGATCGAGGGCGTCGAGTGGCATGCACTGGAGGACGCTCGCGGGTCATTGCGGCTGCGCATCCGTGGGCACCAGGCCCTCTCCAACCCCAACGACGATCCCGCCTCCGTGGTGTTCGGCATTGGTTGGGGAGCCACGCATCAATCCCTGCCCTTCGCCGCCGCCGTGCTGGCCGCCGTACAAGCTCCCATGATCGAACAGGTCACGGCGGAAGGCTGAACTGCTGTCCCGTATGTGACTTTTGTGCGCGTTGGCGCCTTGGACTCAAGGCTGTGCGGTGCCAAAACTCGTCCATGGCATCTGACCTGTGCGGGTGCCGATTACTCATCCGTCCAGGTCAAGCCGCATGCGCGTACTCCCTGAGGACGCCTGTCCGGTGCCAGAACTGATTGCAGCGGGTCTGACCTGGTCTTCTAGGCTTGACTCTCGTGCTGTTTCGCCTTCTGTATCTGCTGGTGGTCAGGGTGTTCGGCTGGCTGGTGCTGCTCGCACGGGGTAGTGCCTCCAAAGAGGTGGAGATCTTGGTGTTGCGGCATGAGGTCGCGGTGCTGCGTCGCCAGGTCCCCAGCCCAGGCCGGACTGGGCCGATCGGGCGCTGCTGGCCGCGCTGGCAAGACTGTTACCCGCACGTCTTCGACTGCATCGCATCGTAACGCCCGGCACGCTGCTGGCCTGGCATCGCAGGCTGGTCAAGAAGAAGTGGACCTACCTACCCCGCCAAACAGGGCCGGCCCCCAATCTCTGAAGAGATCCGCGATCTGATCGTCCGATTGGCTCGGGAAAATCCACGCTGGGGACATCGGCGCATCCAGGGTGAGCTCCTCGGTCTTGGCTACAGGGTGGGAGAGGGGACGGTCCGCCGGGTCCTGGCGGCGGCGGGGTTGGGGCCCGCGCCGCGCCGGGCTTCACCGACCTGGCGCCAGTTCCTCATCTCTCAAGCCTCCGGCATCCTGGCATGCGACTTTCTCCACGTCGATACGGTGTTCCTCAAGCGCCTGTACGTGTTGTTCGTCATGGAGATCAAAACACGGCGCGTGCACATCCTCGGTGCCACGGCAAATCCAACCGGCGCCTGGACGGCGCAGCGGGTACGCAATCTGCTGATGGGACTGGGCGAGCGAGCCGACAGGTTCCGGTTCCTGATCCGGGACAGGGACGGCAAGTTCGACAGAGCATTCGACGAGGTGCTCATCGGCGCGGACGTGCGCGTCCTGAAGATTCCGCCGCGCTCGCCCCGGGCGAACGCGTTCGCCGAGCGAGTCGTCGGCACACTTCGACGCGAATGCCTCGACCACCTGATCATCTATGGTGAACGGCACCTGCGTACAGTTCTGGCCGCCTATGAACGCCATTTCAACCAGCATCGCCCGCATCAGGGCCGTTCGCTCCGCCCGACAAGCGCGCCGCGATCCTCGCCCGGCGCGAGCGCGGGGAATCCGTCCGCGCCATCGCCGCCGGCGTTAAGGTCTCCGTCGGTGTCGTCCACAAAACCCTCGCAGCCGCTGAGGGCACGCTGGGGAACGACGACCCGGGCAGTGCCGCAGGCTGACGCCGGGAATCTGCGAGGGAATGCGCTGACGCCCTGTCGACGCCCCCGGCGTAGGTTGCCCTCGGTGGCCGACGCGCTGGCCCCCTTCCGAGCGGATGTTGTCGATCAAGACCGACAAATCCGGATGTCATTTCCAAGTGACCTGCAAGACGATGATCTTAACGTTCTGCGACATGGGAAGACGGCTGATGATCTGCGTCCTGCTGATGACCCTCACCGGATGCGGCGCCACTAACGAAGGTCAGGTGACCATGGGCAACATTGAACCCGGCGTGCTGAAGGGGCGCGTGGTCGACGCGGCGGGCAGCCCCATCGAGGGTGCCGAGGTCGTCGCCGACAACCAGTTGCTCTACAACAGCAACGCGGTCATAAGAACGGACAGCGACGGCTTTTACCGGCTCGACACGGACGTCAGGGCGACCTTCCACGCGACGGCAAGCGTGACCAAGCAGTACAACGGCCAGGACTACACCCTCAGCCTGGCACCCGACGACGACGCCACCTTCGCCGGCCCGACCGGCGCGATCAGGAACTTCACCTGGAAACTCTCGGGCAAAAAGCCCGATGATCTCGGTTTCTACGGCGGCAAGGTGCTCTTCGACTTCGACATCACCGATTTCCTCGACACGTTCCCGGAGGAGGAGAAGGTACAACTCACTCTCACTCCGGAGGGCCCCTTGATCGACGGTTCCGAAGGCTCTCCGATCGTCGGGATGGCGACGCGAAACGGAGACGGCTCCGGCCTGGAGGACGTCCCCATCGGCCGTTATCGAATCACGGCCGATTACGAGGGCCGCCCACTCGCCGTGAAGCTCCGCAAGGGCGGTGACTACGCGAAGGACGTCGTCGCCGACTTCGCCCCCATCATGACCGGCATCTACTTCATCGAGCTGGAACTCGCGCCCCCTCGCGCGTGACAGCCGACCCGTGCCGTCGACCAGCTCATGGACGAGCTCGCCACCACCGCCGACATCATCGACGAAGCGGGTACCCTCGCCGTCTCCACCCACATCTGCGGCCACGCCATCACCGCGGCGTAGTGCTCGGGGGTCAGGGCGGCGACGGGGTGTGCCGGGCCAGCCACGGCGGTCAGCCGGGCGAGGGTCTCGGCGTGGCGGACGACGATGGTCGCGGTCGAGCGCTTCCTCGACTCCCTGACCACGGTCACCACCCGCGTTACCGACTTGGCGTGGAAGACGCCGTACCGGTAGTGGACGAGGCTGCCGGGCCGTACCGGGCGGTCGGACAGGATCACCGGTCCAGGCAGACCGCTGGTCACCCGGTCCAGCTCTGCCGCCAAGCGGCGGAACTGCTCGTCATCGGCGCCTCCGCCGCGGTGGGCGGCCCTTGCCTCCACCCGAACCACGACGCCCGGTGTTCCGGCGGCACCCGTTCCGGAACCCGTGCAACCCCCTCCCCCAGCCCTCCTGCCGGACGCCTCCGTGGCTTCGCCACGGCGCAGACGACTGCTGCGCACGCTCGGCCTCGTCCTGCTCCTGGTCGCTATCGCGGCTGCGACCTGGGCCGCGCTCAACCCTCTGCTGCCGACCTGGATGCGCTGGACGCTCGGCGGTGCGGCCATGGCCACCACGAGCTGTCTCGTGATCGGTCTGCTGATCGGACCCGCCGTTCACGAAGGACGGCCAATTCGAATCGATGGTGGCGGACCCGGACGGGGAGTGGCACAAGGACGAACGCCGGGCCTGGTTCAGCCCACCGCCATGGGCCGAGTCGCAGCTCCCCGACGCGGCGACCGAAGCGACGGTCGCGGGCTCCGCCACACCCGCCGGGGAGGAGCCGGCCGTTTCTGATCGGCGATTGGATGTGTCCTACACGTCCGGCTGGCGCGAGGAGGCGCGGTGGGAGAACCGGTCCGAGTACGAAGACTGATGGACGCCCAAGGGCAGAAGCTGCAACAGATCGTCCGCCAGGGCAACCCAGTTCGGTCCGGTACCGGCGGGCAATGATCGTGTTGGCTTCGGCCGGGGGGAACACCGTCGCGTGATCGCGCGCCCGGTGGCCGCCGATGAGGACACCGTTCGCGCGCAGGCTCTGCCCTGGCCGCGCAGGAGCAGAGCCATGTCGCAGCGTGGCCTCGGGTCAGTCCGTGAAGACCAGCTTGGAGTACTGGTACTGGGTCTTGCCATTCTCGTCGCCGTTATGGACCCGGCCCGTCATGACCTGGTCGGAGGGCGCCATCGAGGTGTGGCTGCTCTCCTTGTACTGGTCGCTCCAGATCGGGCCGGTCACCTTCACCTGGCGGTTCTGCCAGTACAGCGCGGCGGTGCGGTACCTCGTGGGGCCGTTCTCGTCCTTCTCGTGCCATCTGCCGACCAGCACATGGTCGGCCGGGGCGACGATAAAGCCCTCGCTCTCCTTGCGAGGCTGGGTCCAGTCACCGGAGTGCACGAAGACCTTCTGCCCGTTGATGTAGATCGTTCCGCAGTAGTACGTGGTCGGGGCGTTCTCATCGCCGTAGTGCCTGCGGCCGGTGAGCACCTGGTTCACCGGGCAGATGAACTGGGAGTTCGTCTCGGACGGCATCGTCTTGGTGTAACCGGCCCGGACCTCGATCGTGTAATCGGCGGCCGCTGCGGGAGAACTCATGGTCACGACCGCCAGCGCGGCGACGGCCAGCGCGGCGGACACGGTCGTGCGGTGATTCGTCATCGTCTTTCCTGCTTTCTCGTGCCAGTACGTCTGTGGGTTCAGCCCGCGAAGGTCACCGTCGAGTACTGGTACTGGGTCTTGCCGTTCTCGTCCCCGAGGTGCAGGCGGCCGGTCATGACCTGGTTGTGTCCAGCGGTCCAGGAGTGGTTGCTCTCCTTGTAGATGCCGCTCCAGGTCTTGCTGATCAACTGCACCTGCCGGCCCTGCCAGAACAGCGTCGCGGGGCGGTACCGCGTCATGCCGTTCTCGTCACCGGTGTGCATCCGCCCGGCGATCGCGGTGCTCCCCAGCGCGGGTTCGTAGAAGGAGTCCTTCTCCTTCTTCTCCGTACTCCAGTCGAGCAGCGACACCATGACCTGCTCACCGTTGATGAAGATGAAGCTGCAGTAGTACGTGGTGTCGGCGTTCTCATCGCCGTAGTGGCTGCGACCGGTGAGCACCTGGTTCGTCGGGCAGGTGAAATTCGACCGCCACTCCTTCACCGTCTCGACGTGAGACCAGCCTGGTCCACCGCGAATACTGGTACCTGGTCGGCGTGTGCCGGAT
>NZ_JBSFGJ010000429.1:0-7952 GCF_053596515.1 Nonomuraea sp. NPDC001684 | reverse complement strand
CGGGCGTGCGTGGGGGCATGGGGGTCGAGGGTGGCGGGCAGGTCGGCGGTGATGACGTCGCCGGGGACGGCGAAGCGACCCAGCCGGTGCAGGATGAGCCCGGCCAGGGTGTCGTACTCGTCCTCGTCGGGCAGGTTCAGGTCCGTCTCCAGAGCGATCTCGTCGATGCGCAGGGCGGCGTCCAGTTCCCAGTCGTCGCCCTGGCGCACTGCCCGGGGGGTGTCGGCGTCGTTCTCGTCGGCGATCTCGCCGACCAGTTCCTCGGCGACGTCCTCCCAGGTGACCAGTCCGGCCAGGCCGCCGTGCTCGTCCACCACGCAGGCCACTTCCTCGCCGCGCGTGTGCATCTGGGCCACCAGGTCCGGCAGGTTGGTCGAGAAGGGCACGATCAGCACGTCGCGGGCGAGGTCGGCGACGCGGGTGGTGGCGGCCTTCTCGACCGGGACGGCGGCCAGGTCGCCCAGGCTGACCAGGCCGATCACCTCATCCAGGGTGGCGCCGAGCACCGGGTAGTGGGTGTGGCCGTGGGCGGCGACGATCTCGTCCAGGTCGGGCACGGTGGCCGCGCCGGTCACGGCGACCACCTCCACGCGTGGCACCATCACTTCCTCGGCGGTGTGGTCGGAGAAGGCCAGGGCCCGTTCGAGCACGTCGGCGTGGCTGCCGGGCAGGTGGCCGTGGGCCTCGGACTCGCCGATGATGTGGCCCAGCTCCTCCAGGGTGGCGCCGTGGTGCAGTTCCTCGACCGGCTCGATGCCGACGGCGCGCAGCAGTCTGTTGGCGGCGGTGTCGAACAGCCTGACGACCGGTCCGGCGATGGTCAGGTAGACCAGGGTGGAGCCGGCCAGGGCGCGAGCCAGCGGCTCCGGACGGGCCAGCGCCAGGTTCTTGGGCGCGAGCTCGCCCAGCACCATCTGGATCACGGTGGCCAGCGCGAACCCGATGCCGAGCGCGATGCCGCCGATCGCCGCCTGCGGCACCCCGGCCGCCTCCAGCGCGGGGGCGATCAGCTCGGCCAGCGCGGGCCTGGCGATGAAACCCACGATCAGAGCGGTGACGGTGATGCCGAGCTGCGCGCCGGACAACATGAACGACAGCCGTTCCATCACCTTGACCGCCTTGGCCGCCTTCTTGTCACCGGCGGCGGCCTGCTGGGACAGGGCGAGCCGGTCGGCGCTGACGTAGGCGAACTCCTGGGCGACGAAGTAGCCGGTGGCGAGGGTGAGCAGGACGATGGCCACCAGGCCGAGGGCGACACTCATCGCGGCTGTGCACCCCGCAGACGAAGGCCGTACCTGAGGCTGGGGCTACTGCTCGGGTCCGCTGACACGGACACCACCACCGATCCTTCCCGTTTCGTGTTCTCCGCCGCAGCGCGTCGGCTGCGGCTTCCTGGTCCGGACGTTACCGACCCCGGACAGGCCGGTCCTGACCGGGGCGTCTTCTCCCAGGTCAACGCATATGGACGAGCGTAAGTGCCGGATGTGATCCGCGTCTCGGCCGGGTTCGGTTGCATGGGGAGCCTCTCGTCGCCTCTACCATGATCAGCGATTTGTGATCTTCACTCTGAGGAGCGATCCAGTGTCGTCCGGGCAAGAACGCGTGCGGGCCGTGCTCGAACACCGGCTCACCCAGCGGGCCGTCATCGGCGTCATCGTGCTCAACGCGGCCACGATCGGCTGCGAGACCAGCGCCTACCTGATGGACCGGGCCGGTGGTCTCCTGCACGCCGTCGACCGGATCGCGCTGGCCGTCTTCACCGTGGAGATCGCCGCCCGGCTGTTCGCCTACCGCCGGGCGTTCTTCGCCGACCCGTGGAACTGGTTCGACACGGTCATCGTGGCGATCGCGCTCGTCCCGGCCTCCGGCCCGGCCTCGGTGCTGCGGGCGCTGCGCATCCTGAGGGCGCTGCGCCTGGTCTCGGCGGTGCCCAGCATGCGCCGCGTGGTCAGCGCGTTGTTGTCGGCGGTGCCCGGGATGGCCTCCATCATCGGCCTGCTCGTCCTGATGATCTACATCGCCGGGGTGATCGCGACCAAGCTGTTCGGCGAGATCATGCCCGAACGGTTCGACGAACTGCCCCGCTCGCTGTTCACCCTGTTCCAGATCATGACCGGTGACGACTGGGGCAACGTCGCCCAGGCGGTCATGGAGCACAAGCCGTGGGCGTGGGTCTTCTTCATCGCCTACATCCTGATGTCCACCTTCGTGGCGCTGAACCTGTTCATCGCGGTGGTGGTCAACGCCATGAACGACGCCGAGCCGTCCCCGGCCGAAGCGCGGACCCAGGCCGAGCTGGCGGAGGTGAAGCAGCAGCTGGCGGCGGTGAACGCCAAACTCGACCAGCTGCTGCCGTCGCGCGAGGCGGTCACGACCGACGGCCGCGCCGACGCGAACTGACCAGGCATCTGTGGCGATCGAAGGAGGCGACGAGCCCGCCTGACGGAACACGGCTCAGTCGACCCAGGCCCACAGGCAGAGGTCGAGCATGCACACCAGCGCCCACATGACGAGCGCGGCGACTCGTTGACGCTCCCCTGCGCGCATGTGTTCGCCCCAGCGGTTCGACGGCCATGACAGTTGCTACATTGCGCAACTCTACAACCTTCTGCGGCGGTTGAGGACGGCCAGCGCCCCGCCGTACAGAGCGGCCACGAGCACCAGCCACAGACAGCTCGTGACGGGCAGGGCGGTCAGGCCGACCGGACCGGCCAGCGGCGAGAGCGGCAGCAGTAACCCGATCGCCGCGAGCGAGCCCGTGGCCAGCCACAACGGCGGGGAGACCGGGGCGACGGGCCGCAGGAGCAGCATGATGACGGCCTGGGTGAGCAGGTTCTCGATGAACCAGCCCGTGTGGAAGGAACGCTCGTCACCCGCGCCGACGACCTGGGTCAGGACGGTGAAGGTGGCCAGGTCGGCGACGGCGTTGAGCGCCCCGAAACGGGCGATGAACCCGAGGATGCCACGCGGGCGCAGCCCGAACGGCCCCCGCAGGACGGCCGGCGCGGCCCGGTCGAAGGCGAAGGCGAGCTGGGCGACGTCGAAGCAGACGTTCTGCAGGAGCACCTGGACCGGCAACATCGGCAGGAACGGCAGCGCCAGCCCGGCCACCAGCATCGCGATCACGTTCCCGAGGTTGGACGACAGCGCGATGCGCAGATAGGTGACGATGTTGCCGGTGCTGCGCCGTCCGGCGACGATCGCCTGGTCGATCGCCGACAGGTCTTTGCCGGCCAGCACGACGTCGGCGGCCTCGCGGGTGACGTCCACGGCGGCGCGCGGGCAGATGCCGACGTCGGCGGCGCGCATGGCGGGCGAGTCGTTGACGCCGTCGCCGAGGAAGCCGACCGTGTGCCCGGCCTCGCGCAGCGCGCGGACGACGCGGGCCTTGTCGTCCGGGGTGCAGCGGGCGATCACCGTGGCCCGTTCGGCGGACGCGGCGGTGAGGTCGGCCGCCTCGATCACCGCCCCCACGTCGAGGCCCAGCTCCCGGCACGTACGGGCGGCGGTGGCCGGGTGGTCGCCGGTCAGCACCTTCAGGGTGATGCCCCGGCGGGCCAGCAGCGCCAGCGCGGCGGCGGCGTCCGGCCTCGGCTCGTCGACGAGGGTGAGGAAGCCGGCGAGCGTCAGCCCGCCCTCCGCGCCGGGACGGCCGGAGGAGCGGTCGGCCACGGCGACCGCGAGCACCCGCGCACCCGCCTCTGCCAGGGCTCGGGCGACCTCGCCGGCCCGCAGCCGCGCACCCGGGCCCATCGCGCACCGGTCGAGCACCGCCTCCACGGCGCCCTTGACCACGACGACGTCCGCGCCGCCGTCGCGGACCACCGCGCGGGACAGGCGCCGGGCGGGATCGAAGGGGGTGGCCTCCAGCCCCTCGGTGTCGCCCAGGTCGGGCGCGCACTCCAGGATCGCCTCGTCGAGCGGGTCGGGGATCGGCGGATCGGTCAGGTGCAGTGTCCAGAAACTGTTGACGGCCGCCCAGCGCAGCACCTCGGGATCCGGCTTGCCGTCAGGGCCGACGGATCCGCTGAGCACGGGCCGATCGCGGGTCAGGGTGCCGGTCTTGTCCATGCACAGGACGTCGATCGCCCCCACGTCGTGCAGCGCGGGCAACCGCTTGACTATCACGCCCTGGCGGGCCAGCAGCGCCGCTCCCCGGGCGAGCGCGGTGGTCACCACGACCGGCAGCATCTCGGGCGTCAGCCCCACGGCCACCGCCACCGCGAACGGCAGCGCCTCCAGCCCCCTGTCGCGCAGGACGGCGCCGGCCACCAGCGCCACGGGCGGGACGACCAGCATGAGCCGGACCAGGATCCAGGAGATGCCGTTCACCGACTGGTCGAAGGCCGAACGTCCGCGCGCCGGAGCATGGTGGGCGCCGGCGAACAGGGTGCCGCCGCCGGTGGCCGTCACCACGGCGAGCGCGCTGCCGGAGGCCACGCTGCTGCCCTGCCAGCACAGGTGGTCGTCGCCGTCGGGCAGGTCACGCGCCCGCTTGGGCACGGGCGCCGACTCCCCGGTCAGCGGCGCCTGATGGACGGTCAGGCCAGCGGCCCGCAGCAGCCGCACGTCGGCGGGGACCAGGTCGCCGGGCCCCAGCTTGATCACGTCACCGGGGACGAGCTGGTCGACGGGGATCTCCCGCTCCCGCGGCTCGCCTCCCTCGGTCGCGCGCCGTCGCACGGTGGCCGTGGTGGCCACGAGCTCGCGCAGCGCCGCGGTCGAGCGGTCGGCCCGGAACTCCCCGTTGGAGCGCAGCAGGCAACTCGCCACCACCAGCAGGACGATGACGCCCGCCGTGCCCCAGGAGGTGATCGCGGCGGCGACGAGGCCCAGCGCGAGCAGCGTCATGGTGAACGGGTCACGCAGGCTGCGGGCCAGGCGGCGCGGCCAGGACACCGGACGCCGGCCGGGGATCGTGTTCTCGCCGTGTTCCAGCAGGCGGGCCTCGGCCTGCTCCTCCGTCAGGCCGCGTGGCCCGGTGTCCAGCAGGCGCAGGGTCTGGAGCTGGCTCAGCGGGGCCGGACCGGAGCCGGACGTGGTCGGCGCGTCAGGCGCCCAGACCATGGACGCGTCCTCCGGAGGCGCCGGCCCGTTGCGAGAGCCGTCCGACGAGCCCGCGCACGGTGGCCACGACGTCCTCGTCGTCGATCAGGTAGACGACCCTGCGGCCCTCCCGGCGGGAGCGGACCAGGCCGGCCAGCTTCAGCTTGGCCAGGTGCTGGCTGATCGCCGGCAGCGCGCCGCCCACCCGCTCGGCCAGCCCGGACACGTCGCACTCGCCCTGCGCCAGCGCCCACACGATGTGCAGCCTGGGCGGCGAGGCCAGCAGCGCGAAGGCGGCCGCAGCCTCGGCCAGCACTTCGGCGGGCGGATCAGGGGTCTTTGCGCCGGCCACCTTCACTCCTTTTTCGGACAGGTGCCAAGTCTAGGCGCGCGGCGCGGCGGCTCCCGAGCGTCGCGTCGTCACCGGCCGTCCTGTCGCGCGCCGGCCCGCAGCCTGGCCGCCTGCTCCTCCAGACGCCGGGCCTGCTCCTCCAGCGAGGGGGCCGGCTCGTCCGTCCTGGTGGTCTCGGCCTTGAGGATCCGCAACGAACGGCCGACCGCGCGGGCCGTGTCGGGCAGCCGCTTGGCGCCGAACAGGAACATGAAGACGAGGGCGATGATCAGGATCTCCGCCCAACCGAGGTCGGCCATGGTGTCGTCCTTACTGAGCAGGCGTTCTGTCAGCTTCAGACTGCATCAAAGTTGCTCAGATGCGCAAGTAAGACATTGTCCCGTAAGGGGCTTCGGACGCTCGACTGATCGCGGCCGTGCCGGTCATACGGTGAGGAGTTCCACGTCCACCGGGCCGTTCTGCGCCTTGGCAGGGGCGGCGAGCGGCGTGAACAGCGCGCCCAGCCTGTTCACCGTCTCGGGGATGATCCGGTAGTAGACCCAGGTGCCGCGGCGTTCGCCGTCGATCAGCCCGGCGGTGCGCAGCACCTTCAGGTGGTGGGAGATGGTGGGAGCGGTCAGGTCGAAGACGCCGGTCAGGTCGCACACGCACGCCTCGCCGCCGGGGTGGGAGCCGATCAGCGACAGCAGGCGCAGCCGTACCGGGTCGGCGACGGCCTTGAGCAGGGTGGCCAGTTCGGCGGCGTCGGCCTCGCCGAGCGGCTCGCGGGCGATCGGCGCACAGCACTGGGCGGTGGCGGGGGCGGCCATGGCGTGACTCCTTAATTCGATGCCGGTCTAAATCATAGGCGGTGGCAGGCGACCGGTGCGAACGCGGAGACGGCACACGCCACGGCCGTGGCGCGGCGTCCCTCTCAGCCGCAGCAGCCGCCGGACTCGGCACCGGCGCCGGCCGGGGCACTGACGGTGGCGAGCGGGAGAGGGGCTGACAGCAGGCCGCCGCTGGTGCCCGTGGCCAGGCCGGCCCGCCGCTCCTGGTCCTCGGCCGGGCTGGACGAGCACACCCCGGTCTCGGGCAGGTCGAGCCGCACGTCGCGGGCGGCCTGCCAGTCGCCGGCCAGCGCGGCGACGACGGATCGGGCCTGCTCGTACCCGGTGGCGAGCAGGAAGGTGGGGGCGCGGCCGTAGCTCTTGACGCCGATGGCGTAGTAGCCGGGCTCGGGGTGGGCCAGCTCGTCCACGCCGTGTGGCGGGACGGTGCCGCAGGAGTGCTGGTTGGGGTCGATGAGCGGGGCCAGGGCACGGGTCGAGCCGAGGACCGGGTCCAGGTCGAGACGCAGCTCCGTGGCGATGGAGTGGTCGGGGCGGTAGCCGGTCGCGCTGACGATCCGGTCCACGGTGATCGACTGCTCGGCGCCGGAGGGGGCGCGGCTGGTCACTTCGACGCCGTCGCCGGTGGCGCGTACCTGGTGGGTGAAGAAGCCGGTCAGCAACGTGATGCGACCGGAGGCGACGTGGGCGCGCAGGCGGGTGCCGAGCGCGCCGCGGGCCGGGAGGGCGTCGGCGTCGCCGCCGCCGTAGGCGCGGCCGGCGTCGCCCGCGCGGATGGCCCAGGTGATCGGGGTGTCGTCCAGCTGGGCCAGGGCGAGCAGCGTGGTGGCGGCCGAGTGGCCGGCGCCGACGACCAGGACGCGCCGGCCCTCGTAGCGGTCGCGGTCGGCGCCGAGGACGTCGGGCAGGGCGTGGTCGACGGGCACGTCGTCCTCGCCGTGGGCGGGCAGGCCGGCGGCGCCCAGCACGTTCGGCGTGGTCCAGGTGCCGGAGGCGTCGATGATCGCGCCTGCCCGCAGTTCGCCGCCGTCGGCCAGGCGGATCAGGAAGGGGGCCTGCTCGCGGCCCGCCGTGCGTACGCGGTCGTGGCCGAGGCGGCTGATGGCGGTCACTCGCGCGTTCGTGCGTACCCGGTCGCCGAGCAGCTCGGCCAGCGGGGCGAGGTAGCCGGCGACGATCTCGGCGCCGGTCGGCAGCCGTTCGGGGTCGGGCGCGGTCCAGCCGTCGGCCTCCAGCAGGCGGCGGGCGGCGGCGTCGATGTCGTACTTCCAGGGGCTGAACACCCGTACGTGCCCCCACTGCGCGATCGACGCGGCGACCCGATCGCCGGCCTCCAGGACCAGGAAGTCGATGCCGCGCTCGGTCAGGTGCGCGGCGGCGGCCAGGCCGACGGGGCCCGCGCCGATCACGACCACGGGCAGGTCGTCCCGCCACCCCGAGGTGGCCTGCCGAGGGGCCGTGAGCTGCTCGATCGCGATCGCGGCGGGGCCGCAGCAACTGTCGCTCATGACTGTTCCGCCCGCTCGACGGACGGGCGGCGGCTGAACAGAGCGCGCATCACGCAACCTCCTGAATAGAAGTTTGTCTAAGCAGGGGTCATCATGTGCCACTGTTTCGACAGAAGTCAAATCAGCACCACGTGCGCGGCGATGCCGCGGATCGGGTCAGGTCAGTTCCAGGGCCGCCTCCAGGCGCAGGTAGGCGTCGACCCAGGTCTGCTCGGC
>NZ_JBSFGJ010000428.1:0-7980 GCF_053596515.1 Nonomuraea sp. NPDC001684 | reverse complement strand
GCGCAGGCGGCCGAGGTGGCCCGCTACGCCGACGGCGTGATCGTGGGGTCGGCGTTCATCCGCCGCATCCTCGACGCGCCCGACGAGGCCGCCGGGCGCGAGTCGATCATGGCGCTGGCCGGTGACATGGCCCGCGGCGTGCGCCGCTGAGCCCTCTGCGGGCTGTCCCGATCATCACGAAGGCGCGTCCCCTGAGCAGGGGGCGCGCCTTCGTCATGTCGTGCCGACGAGGTCAGCCCAGGTCGGGTTCCGCGCGCAGTTCCAGGGCCGGGCCCACCTGGTCCAGCTCCAGGACGACGATCTCGTTCGTCCCGGCGCGCAGCAGCGGGGCCGGGACGTAGAGGGTGCGCTGCGGGCCGCGGTCCCAGTAGCGGCCCAGGCAGAAGCCGTTCACCCAGACGTACCCCTTGCCCCAGCCGGGCAGCGCCAGGAACGTGTCGGCGGGCTCGTCCACCTCCAGGACGAACCGGAAGAACGACCTGGGCCCGGCCTGCGAGCCGTCGGCGAACGGCACCGCGGAGACGTCCTGCAGCGGGATCGGCCGCGCGCTCCACCCGTTCAGGTACTGCTGGTGGTGCAGGACGCCGCCGGTCAGGCCCTTGCTCTCGCCGGTCAGCGGCCCGTAGTTCGTCCGTCCCATCGACTCCACCAGCAGCTCCACCGTGGCGGGGCCGGACACCGTCACCTCCGGCTCCTCGGCGTCGCGCTCGAACACCCCGGCGAGCCGGCCGTCCACGAACACGTGCGCCCGGTCGCGCAGCCCGGGCAGCCGCAGCCGGTACGCGCCGCGCGGCCCCGGCACCTCCGCCCGGTACAGCACCAGCCCGTGCTCCAGCCCCAGCTCCTCGAACGACGGCGGCACCGGCGCGCTGGTCCCCGGCCCCGCCACCGCCTCCAGCGCGTCGCCCAGGGACACCGACTGGACCGGCCGCAGCGTCGCCGGCGGCAGCGCGGCCGGGACCGGCGGCACCGCGGGCGGCTCGCCCGCGTACCGCGACAACACCTCGCGGAAGCGCCAGAACTTCTCGGTGGGCGCCCCGCGCTCGTCGATCGGCGCGTCGTAGTCGTAGGAGGTGACGGTCGGCCGCCAGTCGCCCATCGCCCGCTCGCCGGCCTGGTTGGCGCCCGCCCAGGTGCCGAAGTTGGTGCCGCCGTGCGCCATGTACAGGTTCACCGACGCGCCGAGTTCGAGGATGCGCTCCAGGACGGCGGCCGCGTCACCGGCGTCCCTGGTCATGTGCTTGTGGCCCCAGTGGTCGAACCAGCCGCACCAGAACTCCATGCAGAACGGCGGGTCGTCCGGCCGGTGCTCGCGCAGCGCGGCGAAGGCCCGGTCGGGGTCGGAGCCGAAGTTCACCGTGGCCAGCACGCCCGGCAGGGTGCCGCCGGTCAGGTACCAGTCGGCCGGGCCGTCGGAGGTGAACAGGGGCACCTCGACGCCCCTGGCCGTCAGGCCGTCGGCCAGGTGGCGCAGGTAGGCCAGGTCACTGCCGTAGGAGCCGTACTCGTTCTCCACCTGGACCATGATCACATTGCCGCCGCGGGTCACCTGCCGCTCGACGACCTGCGGGAGCAGCCGGTCGAAGTAGCGGTCCACGTGGCCCAGGTACTCGGGGTCGCAGGTCCTGATCCGGCCGGTGAGCCAGGCGGGCAGGCCGCCGTTGTCCCATTCGGCGCAGATGTAGGGACCCGGCCGGACGATCGCCAGCAGCCCCTCCTCGGCCGCCGCGTCCAGGAACGCGCCCAGCTCCTCCATCCGGCGGAACTCGCCCCTGCGCGGTTCGTGCAGGTTCCACGGCACGTACGTCTCGACGGTGTTCAGCCCCATCGCCCGCAGCATCGCCAGCCGGTGCCGCCACTGCCCGGGATGCACCCGGAAGTAGTGCATGGCGCCCGACAACACCCTGAACTCCGCACCGTCGAGCCGGAACACTCCGTTCTCGACCGAGAAAACACCCATAACTGTTCCTCCGATAGGATTTCGCGCCCCGCAACCCTGCCAAGACCGCAGGTCAACGGCCATGGACAAACCCAGACAACCTGTTGGACTCACCCGCGGAGACCGGATGACCCCGCCCTACGACAAGTGGATGCAGTACCTGACCCCCGGGCCCGCCCATCGCGGGCTCGGCCTGGTGTGCCTCGGCGTCGGACGGCAGGAGGGGCGGCTGCCCACGGTCGGGCCGCGCACCCTGCAGCACCACGTGGCCGTCCTGGTGACCGCGGGCCGCGGCTGGTTCTCCCAGGGGGAGGGGCCCGTCGTCGACGTCGTCGCGCCCGCCGTCATCTGGCTCCTGCCCGGCGTACGCCACCACTACGCGCCCGACGAGGCCGGCTGGGACGAGTGGTTCGTCGACTTCACCGGCCCCGCCGCCACCGCCTACCAGGACCTCGGCTTCGTGGACGCCGGCAACCCGGTCACCCCGCTCACCACGGCGGAACCGGCCGCCCACGCCATCGGCCGCATCGCCCAGGCGTGCCGCAGGGGAGGCCCGTACCTGGAGGTGGAGACCTCGGCCATCGTGCACGAGGTCCTGGTCGCCCTCAGGCGCAGCCGCGCCGACGAGGACCCCTACGGCGACCCGGTGCTGGCCGGGCTGGCCAGGGACGCGTGCCTGCCGGTGCCGGTCGCCGAGCACGCCAGGCGCCTCGGCATGCCGCTGACCGAGCTGCGCCGCGCCGTGCGCCGGCTGGCCGGGTGCAGCCCCAAGGACTACGTGCTGTCCATCAGGCTCAACCGGGCCAAGGACCTGCTGGCCACCACCGACCTGCCGGTCGCCGCCGTGGCCCGGCGCGTCGGCTACGACGACCCGGCCTATTTCACCAGGTTGTTCACCCGCCGCGCCGGTCTGCCGCCGAGCGAATTCCGGGCGCAGCAGTATCGTGGACTTCCTACCATTTCATGAACGGGACTCTGCCTTAGCCGACGCTTATCCCGAGCGTGATCGGATGATGTCCCGGTACTGTGCGCATTCCCGGCGCAGAGAAAGAGGAGATCACCCGTGGCCGCGTCACAACCGTCACACAACGGCAGATCGGCGATACCCTGGGTGACGACCGTCGCCCGGCTGATCCTGGGGGGCGTGCTGATCGCGGCGGGGGCGCTGAAGATCGGCAAGTCGTCCGACTCCGTGGTCGCGGTCAAGGCGTACCAGCTGCTGCCCGAGTCGATCGCCGAGATGGTGGGCCACGTCCTGCCGATCCTGGAGATCGTCGTCGGCGTGCTGCTGGTCGTCGGTCTGCTGACCAGGGTGGCAGCGGTGATCGCCGCGCTGCTCATGTTCGCCTTCGTGTTCGGCATCGCCTGGGCCTGGGCGCACGGCCTGCGGATCGACTGCGGCTGCTTCGGCGGCGGCGGCCAGCTGGAGACAGGACAGGAGCCGGCCTACCTGCTCGACATCCTGCGCGACTTCGGCCTGGTGCTGCTCGGCGCATGGACGGCCCGCTTCCCGCCGGGACGGTTCGCCCTCGACGGGGCGCTCGGACTGGCGGGTGCCGTGGAGGACACAGGTGACGAAGAGGAGATCGAGGATGAGCAAAGCGCAGCGCACCAAGTCTGACGGGAACATGTCGGCGCGCGAGAAGATCAGAGAGCAGCAGGCGGCGGCCCGCGCCCAGGAGAAGCGCAAGAAGCTGGTGACCTACACCACGGCGGCGGTGGTCGCGGTGGCCGCGGTCGGCCTCGGCGCGTGGTGGTCGATCAGCTCCTCCAAGTCGGAGCAGGCCGGGGCCGACCTCGCGCCGATCACCCTGCAGCCCGACGGCAGCGCCGTGATGGCCAAGGCGGGCGTGACGCAGCCGGTGGTCGACATCTACGAGGACTTCCAGTGCCCGGTCTGCAAGGAGCTGGAGCGGGTCAGCGGTTCGACCTTCAAGAACCTGGCCGCCGAGGGCAAGGCCAAGGTCGTCTTCCACCCGATCACGATCTTCTCCAGGGAGCCGACGAAGGGCAACTCCGTACGCGCGGCGGCGGCCGCCCGCTGCGTCGCCGACGGCAAGCAGTGGATGGCCTTCCACGACCTGATCTACAAGAACCAGCCGGCCGAGACCGTCGAGGGGTTCAAGACCGACCAGCTCGTCGAGTGGGGCAAGGAGGCCGGGGTCACCTCGCCCGATTTCGAGAGTTGCGTCACGTCCCAGAAGCACGCTCCCGCCGTGCTGACCGACAGCTCGAAGATCATGTCGGCGCAGTCGATCGAGGGCACGCCCACCGTGAAGCTCAACGGCACCAGCATCGGCGAGGCGGCGTTCTCGCCGCAGCAACTTCGCGATGCGGTCACGAAGGCCGCCAAGTAGCCGCAGGCTGCGCTACCCTCACCTGACATGCCCCTAGCCTCGATTCCCAGCCCTTCCCAGGGGGTCTGGTATCTCGGAATCATCCCGATCCGGGCCTATGCCCTGTGCATCGTGCTCGGCGTCGTCGTCGCCGTCTGGCTGAGCGAGCGGCGCTGGGTCGCCCGCGGCGGCCAGAAGGGGACGATCATCGACATCGCCGTCCCCGCGGTGATCTTCGGTCTGATCGGCGGCCGGCTCTACCACGTCATCACCGACTGGCAGACCTACTTCGGCAGCCGTGCGATCAAGGAGCCGTACCAGGCCCTGTTCATCTGGGAGGGCGGGCTCGGCATCTGGGGCGCGATCGCGCTCGGCGGCGTCGGCGTGTGGTGGGCCGTGCGCAAGCGCGGCATCTCCATGAGCGCCGTCGCCGACACGGTCGCGCCGGGCATCGCCTTCGCGCAGGCCATCGGCCGCTGGGGCAACTGGTTCAACCAGGAGCTCTACGGCGGCCCGACCACGCTGCCGTGGGGCCTGGAGATCGACGTCGACCACGGCGGCGAGCCGGGCGTGCTGTACCACCCGACCTTCCTGTACGAGTCGCTGTGGGACGTCGCGCTCGGCTTCCTGCTCATCCTGGCGGGCAAGCGGTTCGCGCTGCGGCACGGGCGGCTGTTCGCCCTCTACGTCGCCGGGTACACGCTGGGCCGCTTCTGGATCGAGGGCCTGCGCATCGACCCGGTCGGCGGGGTCGACCACGCGGTGACCTTCCTCAGCCTGCGGCTCAACCAGTGGACGTCCATCGTGCTGTTCGTCGGCGCGCTGGTCTACCTCTGGCTGACCAGGAACAAGGACACCGAGGAGCGGGTCGTGCCGCTCGACCTGGCGGTCGATCCGGCGCACGAGAGCGGCCAGGCCGATCCCGGCTCGTCCGACGCGCCGGCCGCCGTGGCGGCCGAGCCCGCCGAACCCGGTGAACCCGCTGAGCCCGGCGAACCCTCCGACACCGACGCGGACGACGATGCCGCGACGAAGGAGAAGAACCCGCGATGACCGGCGGCGCGGAGATCCACCATCGCCATCGCGACGTCAGCGGGGGCTGGTTGCGGCCCTCGGTGTTCGGCGCGATGGACGGCCTGGTGTCGAACTTCGCGCTCATCGCCGGGGTCGCGGGCGGCACCGCCACCACCAAGGTCGTCGCCCTCAGCGGCGTGGCCGGGCTGGCGGCCGGGGCCCTGTCCATGGCGGGCGGCGAGTACGTCTCCGTGGCCAGCCAGCGCGAACTGGCCCAGGCCGAGATCGCCGTCGAGCAGCGGGAGCTCGCCGGCAACCCGGAGGCCGAGCTGGCCGAGCTGGCTCAGTCGTTCGTGGACAAGGGGGTGGAGCCCGACCTCGCCGCGGCGGTGGCCGGGCAGATCTCCCGCAATCCCGAGCGGGCCCTTGAGATCCACACCCAGAACGAGCTGGGTGTCGTTCCCGGCGCGCTGCCCTCGCCGAAGGTGGCGGCGGTGTCGTCGTTCCTGTCGTTCAGTGTGGGGGCGGTGCTGCCGCTCCTGCCGTACCTGTTCGGAGTCGAGGGGCTTACCTTGTCGGCCGTGGTGTCGTGCGCGGCGTTGTTCGGGGCGGGCGCGCTGGTGTCCGCCGTGACGGCGCGCAGCTGGTGGTACTCGGGGTTGCGTCAGCTCGTGGTGGGCGCGGTGGCCGCGGGGATCACGTACGGGCTGGGCAATCTGATCGGGGCGTCAGGACTGTGAGATCGGGACGACGCTCCGGCGACTCCGCCGACTCCTCCGGCACCGGCCCCAACACTCCGGGCACCGGCGGCGGGTATGGCGGTGCTCCTGGCACCTATGACGCTTCCGGCCGTTCCGGCGGTGGTCCTGGGGCTTATGACGGTTCCGGCCGTTCCGGTGGTGCTCCTGGGGCCTATGACGGCTCCGGTCGTTCCGGCGGTGTTCCTGGCGCGCCCGGTGCTTCCGGCGCTGCCGGCGGGGCCGGTGGGGTCGGGGGCGGCGGGCGAGCCGGTGGTTCGCGTGGCGGGCGTGGCGCGGGGTCCGGGAGGGCTCGTCGCCGTTCCGCTGCTCGCGCCGCTGAGGCCGCGGCCCCCGAGCAGCCGGCGACCGGTGGCGACGGCGGCCAGGACCTCTGGGCGGCCCGCCGCGCCGCCCGCCCCCAACAGCCCGCCGACGCGGGCTGGGCCGCCCGCCCACCCGCCCCCCAGGGGCCCGACGCTTCCTGGCCCTCTCAACCCGCCCCCCAGGGCTCCGACGCACAGTGGGCGGCTCGTTCCGGGTCACAGGGCTCAAACGCGCAGTGGCCTGCTGGTTCCGCCGCCTCTCAGGGGTCGAACGCGCAGTGGCCTGCTGGTTCCGGCTCGCAGGGGTCTGACACGCAGTGGCCCGCCGGCTCCGGCGCGCAGGGGTCGGACACGCAGTGGGCGGCTCGTGGTGATGTGCAGGGATCCGACGCTCGGTGGGCGGCTCGCGGTGAGCGGAGTGACGGTCATCGGTCCGCGTCCCCGGCTTCCGATGCCGGATGGGCCGCGCAGCCCGCCGCGCCGGAGGCGTCCACGCCCGCCGACGACGCCGACGCACCGCGCGGCAGACGTTCCCAGCGGGGCAGACGTTCCCAGGCAGCCGCGGAGTCCGGCCGGGGCAGGCGTGCCCAGGAGGGCGGAGAGGCGTCCCGGGGGAGACGCGCCCACGACGGTGGGGAGACGGCTCGCGGGAGGAGGCGGGCGCCGGACAACGACGACTCCGTCTGGGCCGCGAGCATGGACGACCTGGCGGAGGCCGCCCGTACGGGCCGTCGCAGCACGGCCACCGACGGCGGCGAGCAGTCGCATCCGGGACGCCGGAGCGCCCCCGCGGACGGCGGCGGGCACGACGACGCAGCCGAGGGCTTCGCCGCGTTCGGGGCGTCGGGATCGTCCGCGGAGTCCGGAAGGACCGGGGAGTCCGCCGAGTTCCCGACCGGCTCCGGGTCACGCAAACGGCGCCGCACACCGCGCTCCGACTGGCAGTTCCCCGTGCTCACCGAGTGGGGCCTGCGTCCGGAGCAGCAGCGGCTGATCGTCATCATCGCCACGGTCATCGGCGTCGTCGCGGGCGCGACGGGGCTGGTGGCGGTCGTCAGCTCGCTCGGCGACTACGCCCCCGAGCGGGAGGCCAGCGCCGCCGTCCTCGGCCCGGACGCCGCCATGCCCATGTCCTACCAGGGCTGGAGCTCGCCCAAGCTGTTCGCGGCCCTGGCCGACCGGGCCAAGGACAGCCGGGAGCTCACCGACAAGGAGGTGTTCGGGCAGAGCGAGCTCGCGGTCTCCAAGAAGCTCACGCTCAAGCTCGCCGCCAAGCGCATCGACGCCGACTGCTCGGCCGCCCTGTGGGGCACGGCCCTGCTGGAGAAGGTGGCCGACGCCGACTGCCTCCAGGCGGCCCGCGGCCTGTACGTCAGCTCCGACGGCCGCTACGTCGGCCAGTACACGCTGCTCAACCTCAAGGACGGCCAGTCGGCCGGCGACCTGGTCGAGTCCCTCAAGACGCTCTACCGGGGCGGCTGGGCACGGCCGTTGACCTCGTCGAAGGCGGCCTTCCCGGCGGGCGGCTACTCCGAGGGCGGCGGCTACGCGCTCGGCCACTACGTCGGCCTCGTCTGGCTCGGCAAGACCGACGGACTCGACCCCACCGCCCGGGACGACTTCGTCTC
>NZ_JBSFGJ010000427.1:0-7985 GCF_053596515.1 Nonomuraea sp. NPDC001684 | reverse complement strand
CCAGGCCCGGCGACAGGTGGTTGGTGGGCTCGTCGAGCAGCAGCACGTCGGGAGGGTCGGCGATCAGCAGCGCCAGCGCGAGGCGGCGGCGCTGGCCGACGGACAGCTCACCCACGCGCAGGTTCGCGTCGCGGGCGCGGATCAGGCCGAGCGAGCGCAGCGGCACGGCCTCGGCGCGCTCCGGCCCGAGGGCCTGCTCGTAGGTCTCCCGCACCGTGCGGCCGGGGTGCTCGAACGTCGTGTCCTGGGGCAGCAGGCCGACGGTCAGCCCCGGTCGCCGCCGTACCTGCCCGGCCGGCTCCAGGTCGCCGGACAGGACCGCGAGGAGGGTGGACTTGCCCGCGCCGTTCGGGCCGGTGACCAGCAGGCGGTCCCCTTCCCGCAGGTCGAGCCGGTCGAGCGCGAGCCGCCCCGCCACCCGGACGTCCCGCGCCGACACCAACGACCCGCCACCCCGGCCCGCCGCGCCGCCCCGGTCCCCCTCCGGGCCTTCGGGGGGAGGGAGGGGGGCGGTGAGGCGGGGGCGCAGGCGCAGTGGGGGCGGCGGGGCGGGGACCTGGTCGCGTTCCAGCTCGGCGAGCCGGCGCGCGGCCTCGCGCACCCGCCGGGAGATCTGCTGCTGCACCCGCCCGGCGCGGTGTCCGTAGCCCATCTTCTCGTTGTCGCGGCGCAATCCGTCCTGCGCCGCCCGCCGCGCGGTCACCGCGACGGCGCGGCGCAGCTCGTCCAGTTCCTCCTGCTCGGCCGCGTGTCGCCGCTCCCAGCGTTCGCGCTCGGCGCGTTTCCCGGTCAGGTACGCGCTGTAGCCACCGCCGTACCGGACGGGGCCGTCCACGGCGGGGTCGAGGTCGAGCAGGTCCGTGCAGACCGCGTCGAGGAAGGCCCGGTCGTGGCTGGCCACGACGACCACGCCGGTCATGCCGCGCAATTCCTCCTCCACGAAGACGGCGGCGTCGTCGTCGAGGTGGTTGGTGGGCTCGTCGAGCAGGAGCGCGGCGGGCCGCCTGATCAGCAGCGCCGCCAGGGCGAGCCGGCCGCGCTGCCCGCCGGACAATGAGCCGAGCGCCCGCGTCCCCGGCACGCCGCCCAGGCCCAGCCGGTCGAGGACGATCTCCGCCCGCCGGTCGGCGTCCCAGGACTCGTGCTGCTGCGCCTGGTCGAGCCGGGCCCCGTACGCTTCGAGCAGCGCGGCGTCCTCCGGCGACCCGGCCAGCTCGCGGGTGAGCCGGTCGAGTTCGGCCAGGTCCGTGCGCGCCTCGCGCAGGGCGTCGTCGAGCACGTCGGCGAGCGTGTCGCCAGCCGCGAACGGCAGCTCCTGGTGCAGGAAGCCCAGGTCGGCGGGGCGGACGACGGTCCCGGAGTCGGGCTCGTCCACGCCGGCCAGCAGGCGCAGCAGCGTGGACTTGCCCGCGCCGTTCTCGCCGATGAGCCCGATCCGGCGGCCGGGGGCGGCGGTGAGCGAGAGGCCGTCGAGCACGCGCCGCGTGCCCAGCGTCCGGACGAGATCGTGGGCCAGCAGGACGTCGCCGGCCGGCGGGCAGGGGTTGGAGAGCATGTGAACCTCGGAGGAGGACGCGGGCGCGCCGAAGCCGCCCGGTGAAGGGGACAGGGTTTCGGGGAACGACGAAAAGGCCCATGTCGGCGGCGCTCACGCGCGCACGCCGGGGCCGATCACCCTCCGGTGTCACCCGGAGATGTCGTCGTCACCTGCCATGTCCGGTCTCCTGGCCGTAGATCACAAACGTTCCCACCGTAGCCTACGTGCCGCACCCCGCGGACGGGCCCAGGACGGCCCGGACGCCCGGGGTCACCGCCGCGCGGAAGGCGGCGTCGAGCTCGGCGGGCGAGGCGGCGGTCGCGCCGTCCAGCCAGGCCCGCATCAGCCCCATGAACGCCCCCACCACGCACACCACCAGCAGGTCGAGCCCGGCCCGCTCCCGCGCGCCCGCCGCCAGCAGGTCGGCCCTGACCAGGTCGGCGACCACCTGCTCGCCCCGGGCGTACACCGGCCCGCCGCCGCGCCGTCCGAGCAGCGCGCGCACCAGCCGCTCCTGCTCGCGGACGTGCTCGAACATCGGCAGGCTGAACGCGAACAACTCCCCCGGCGCGCCGCCGCCCGGCGGACGCCGCAGGAACGCCAGCTCGGCCAGGTTGCTGAGCAGCACCTCCTGCTTGCCGGAGAAGTGGGCGTAGAAGGTGGAGCGGCCGACGTCGGCCCGCTCGATGATGTCGGTGACGGTCACCGCCTCGTAGCCCTTCTCCAGGATCAGCGACACCAGCGCCTCCCGGACCTGTCGCCGCGTGCGCCGCACCCGCCGGTCTCCGGACACCTTCCCCCTCCCTGTGCGCTATCGGACGCCACGGCCGATCTGCTCGTTGACCCGCGTCCCGTATGAACACATCATTCATTACCGAACAGGTTGTTCGGCAACTGACCGGAGGAACCGTCATGCTGGGAAGGCTTCTGCACCACCACGAAGAGCACGCCGAGTCCGGCGGCACCATCGACTACCCGCGCCGGTACGAGCTGCTGAGCGCGGTCGCGTTCCTCGGCGGGCGCCGGGCCGCGTTCACCCGCCTGGCCGCCGCCGCCGGGCCGCGCGCCGGCGACCGCGTGCTCGACGTCGGCTGCGGCACCGGCTACCTCACCCGGATCATCGCCCCCGTTGTCACCCCGAGCGGCCGGGTGACCGGCCTCGACCCGTCCCCCGAGATGATCGGGTACGCCGCCCGGCGCGCCCCCGCCAACTGCGACTACGTGGTCGGCGAGGGCCAGGACCTGCCGTTCCCGGACGGCTCGTTCGACCTGGTCGTCTCCAGCTTCGCGGTGCACCACATGCCCGTGGCGGCCAGGCCGGAGGCGCTGCGCCAGATGTTCCGCGTGCTGCGTCCGGGCGGGCGGCTGCTCGTGGCCGAGTTCCGGCCGCCGACCGGCCCGCTGGCCCGCCGCGTCGTCGGCGCGCTGGCCGGTCCCGCGATGCGCCACGACCTGCGCGCCCTGCTCGGCACGCTGATCCCGGGCGCCGGGTTCCGGGTGGAGGCCGAAGGCGACCTGCCGCACGCGCTGTTCCACATCCGCGCCACCCGTCCGTAGCCGCACGCGCTGTTCCACGTGAGAGCGACTCGTCCGTAGCCGCGCGCCCTGCTCCACGTCGGGGGCAACCCCGACCCGTCCGTAGGCTGCCGTTACGGCGTGAGCACGATCTTGCCGTGGGTGTGCCGACGTTCCAGCTCGCCGAAGGCGTCCCGGACCTGCTCCAGCGGGTACACGCGGGCGATCGGCACCTCCAGCTCGCCCCGCGCGGCGAGCCGGGCCAGCTCCCCGACCACGACCGCGCAGGCGGCCGCCCCTTCCCCGTACGTCCGCGCGCCGACCCTGGCCGCGCCCGCCCAGTCGCAGATCGTGTCGATCCGGTCGGGCCGCACGCCCAGCTCGACCGCCAGATCGACGTACCCGTCCCCGTAGGTGTCGATGAACGCGTCCACCTTCCCGCCGGTGGCCGACCGGATCCGCTCTGCCACGCCCTCCCCGTACGCGACCGGCACCACGCCGCGCCCCCGCAGCCAGGCGTGGTTGGCCTCGCTCGCCAGCCCGACCACCGTCGCCCCCCGCCGCCGCGCGAGCTGCACGGCGATGGACCCGACCCCGCCCGCCGCCCCGGACACCACCACCGTCTCCCCCGGCCCCGGATCGACCGCGAACACCGTGGCGTACGCCGTCGTGCCGGCCACGTACAACGACCCGGCCACCTCCCAGGGCAGCCCCGCGGGCCGCAGGGTCAGCGCCACGTCGTCGGCCACGACGAACTCCGCGTGGCTCGCCCTGCGATGGGTGAAGCCGAGCACCTCGTCGCCCACCGCGAACCCGCGCACCTCCGGACCGGCCGCCACCACCACGCCGGCCAGATCGCTGCCCTGCCCGGACGGAAACGTCGCCGGCCAGCGCCCGTGCCGCGCCCCCTGGCGGATCATCGTCTCGCCGGGCTGGATCCCGGCCGCCCGCACCTCGACCAGCACCTGACCGGGCCCCGGCGCCGGACGCTCGACCTCCTCCACCCGCAGGACGTCGATCCCGCCGTACTCGTGGAACCGCACAGCCTTCATCGCGTGATCACCCTCCTCGTCCGGACCGGCCCTTCGCGCGGCCGCAGCCCACCCTGCCGCTCCCGCGCCGGCGGCGGAACGGACCGCTCTTCCCAGGACCGCCGATCCCAGGAAGCGGCTTGACTTCAAGCGCACTTGAAGCCGCAGGATCCCGCACATGACCAAGAACCAGACGACAGGCCGTACCGGCGAGGAGACCGACGCGCTCATCGCCCTGCTCGACCTCGCGGACCACCTGCCCGGGGCGGCCGAGCTGCGGGCGCGTTCCTACGAGTTGCTCGGCCTCGCGCCGCGGGCGGCGGTGGCCGACGTCGGCTGCGGCTCCGGCCGCGCGGCGGCGGAGCTGGCCGGGCTGGGCGCGCGGGCGATCGGCGTCGACCCCGACGAGCGGATGATCGGCGTGGCGGCCGGGCGGTGGCCCGCCGCCGAGTTCCGGGTGGCGGAGGCGTACGCGCTGCCGTTCGCCGACGGCGAGTTGCGCGGCTATCGCGCCGAGAAGGTGTACCACGTCCTGGACGACCCGGCCCGCGCCGTGGCCGAGGCGCGGCGGGTGCTCGCGCCCGGCGGGCGGATCGTGCTGCTCGGGCAGGACTGGGACACCATCGTCATCGACTCCGGCGACGCCGCGCTCACCCGCCGGATCGTGCACGCCCGCGCCGACCTCGTCACATCGCCCCGCGTCGTCCGCGGCACCCGCAACCTGCTGCTGGACGCCGGCTTCACCGACGTCACCGTCGAGGTGCACACCAGCGTCGTCACCGACGCGACGCTGGTGGCCGTGCTGGCCGACCTGGCGGGGAAGGCGCGCTCGGCCGGGGCGGTCAGTGCGGCGGAGGCCGAGGGCTGGCTCGCCGAGCAGCGGGAACGGGCGCGGGCCGGGCGGCTGTTCCTCGCCCTGCCGCTGTTCGTGACCGCGGCCACGCGTTAGGCCCCCAGGGGCAGGGCCGGGCCGGGGCCGGGGCCGGGGCCGGGGCCGGGTCAGCGGCGGGGCGGGGCGAAGGCGGCGAGCTCGCCGCTCTCGTGCCGTTCGAGCAGGGCCTCGGCGCCGTGCTCAAGGGCGCGGGCCGCGTCCGCCGCGCGCGGGAGCATCGTGCTCTCGTACGCGGCCACGGCCTCGGCCACCGTGGCGGAGCCGGCCAGCGCGAGGGCGAGCTCGCAGGCGTCGAGCATGGCCAGGTTGGCGCCCACGCCGAGCGGCGGCATGAGGTGGGCGGCGTCGCCGAGCAGGGTCACGCTGGACGACCGCGCCCACACGTGCGGCACGGGCAGCGCGAACAGCGGGCGATCGACGTACGGCCCGTCGTTGCGGGTGATCATCCCGAGCAGGTCCGGCGACCAGCCGGAGAACGCGTCGAGCAGCCGGGCGCGGATCCCGGCGGTGTCGCCGGCGCTCAGGCCGCTCGCGGCGATCCACCCGGCGGGCAGGCGCTGGATGACGTAAACGCGGATGTGGTCGCCGCCGTTGCGCTGGGCGAACAGGGCGCGGTCGCCGTCGGCCGCGGTGGCGCCGCCCTGTCCGACGAGCGCGGCGAGGGCAGGGTGGGCGTTCTCGACGTCGTGGAACCACGCCTCCAGGAAGGTGACCCCGGTGTAGCGCGGCGTCGCGGCCGAGACCGCCGGGCGCACCCGGGAGAACGCGCCGTCGGCCCCGATGACCAGGTCCGCCTCGACGGACGTGCCGTCGCGGAAGTGCACCCGGCGCGGGCCGCCGGGCGGGCCGGTGACCTGCTCGACGGCGGCGCCCCACCGCACGGTCCCGGGCTCCAGCGAGCCGAGCAGCAGGTCGCGCAGCACACCGCGGTCGATCTCGGGCTTGAAGAGCTCGCCCGCGGCCGGGACGTGGTGGTCGAGCAGCCGTCCGGACGGGTCGAGCAGCCGCATCTCCTGCCCTTCCGGGCGGGCCAGCCGGAGGAAGTCGTCGAGCAGGCCGGCCTCGCGCAGGGCGACCTGGCCGTCGTCGGCGTGCAGGTCGAGGGTGCCGCCCTGGTCGCGGGCCCGCGGGTGGGCGTCGCGGTCGTGGACGGTCACGGGGATGCCGTGCCGTTGCAGGACGCGGGCGCAGGTGAGCCCGCCGGGGCCCGCTCCGACGACGTGGATGCGCGCGGTGGCGGGTGCGGGTGAGCGCATGACGGGACCTCTCGTTCGTGATCAGGGGTGGGTACGACGAGCGCCGCCGTTCCAGAGAAGCAGAACGAGTACAAAAGTGCAACAGGTCAACTAATTCACTCATGCCACCTTTTGGTAGGGTGGGCGGCATGGACACGCCACCCGTCGCCGGCCGCCGCGAACGCAAGAAGGCCGCCACCCGCCGAGCCATCGCCGACGCCGCCCTGCGCCTGTTCCTGGAGCGCGGCTACGACCGGGTGAGCGTCAGGGACGTCGCCGAGGCGGCCGACGTGTCCACCACCACGCTGTTCAAGCACTTCCCCGGCAAGGAGGCGCTGGTCTTCGACGAGGAGGCCGACCGGGAGGCGGAGCTGGTCGCGGCGGTGCGCGGGCGTCCGGAGGGGCAGAGCGTCGTCGAGGCGCTGCGCCGGCACGTGCTGGCGTCCTGGCCGCAGGTCGCGGCCCATCCGCTGCGGGCCGGGTTCACGGAGCTGGTGGAGTCCACGCCGGCGCTGCTGGAGTACTACGAACGGATGTGGACCAGGCACGCCGCCGCCCTCGGCACGGCCATCGCCGAGGACGCGGGCGTGGCCCCCGACGACGTCGCCTGCCACGCGCTCGCCCGGTTCGTCCTGGACATCCCGGCGCTCACGCGGGGGCGGCAGGACCTGCGCGGGGCCGTCGAGCAGGTCTTCGACCTCCTCGCGCACGGCTGGCGCCCGCCGCGCTAGCGACCGGCGCCGGCCCGCGCCCTCAGACGGTCCGGGACGACCGCCCGCCGTCGATCCCCCACGACACGATCCTGACGGGCGTGATCACGATGACCTCCGGCGAGAAGTACGGCACCGGCGGCTCGTGGTCGGCCAGGGCCACCGCCGTGCCCCGGATCTCGATGCCGCGCACCACCCACGGGTCGACCGAGGCCAGGTCGTCCACGACGAGGGCGACGGTGCTGCCTTGCCGGACGTTCCGGAACTTCTTGGAGGCGCCCATCGCGTGCCCGCCGATGGTGATCGTGCCCGTGGCGGCGTCCACGAAGAAGCCGACGGGGTTGTTCTGCACGTCTCCGGAGGGGGAGACGGTGGCCAGCCGGCCGAGGTGCTGTCCGGTCAGGTAGTCGAGCTCTGCCTGCGTGAAAATCATGCGGGGAAGTATGCAACCTTGACACCGGCGTCACCCCAAACCCATCCATTCCATCAGTTCGACTCCGGGACGATGTGCCAGCATTCGGCCATGAGCGACGACGATCTGATCGAGTTACGACGCGAGATCCACCGCCACCCCGAACCGGCCGGCCAGGAGCGGCGTACCGCGGCCCTGGTGGCGGCGGCGCTGCGGGAGGCGGGTCTGGAGGTCCGGACCGGCGTCGGCGGCCACGGCGTGGTCGCGGTCCTGGACGCCGGCGACGGCCCCGCGATCGGCTACCGGGCCGACCTCGACGCGGTCGCCGTGCCCGGCGGCGCGGAGCACCTGTGCGGGCACGACGTGCACACCGCGATCGGCGTGGGCGTCGCGCGGGCCCTGGCCCGCGAGCGGCCCCAGGGCCGGGCGGTTTTCTTCTTCCAGCCCGCCGAGGAGACCTGCGAGGGCGCCCGCGCCATGATCGGCGACGGGGCCATGGACCCGGTCCCGCCGCGCGAGGTGTACGCCCTGCACTGCGCGCCCCTGCCCACCGGAAGGTTCGCGGTGGCCCCGGGCTTCGGGCACCCCGGCCAGGACGTCTTCCGCATCGAGGGCCTGTCGCCGGCGGCGGCCCGGCGGTTCGAGGCGCTGGT
>NZ_JBSFGJ010000426.1:0-8021 GCF_053596515.1 Nonomuraea sp. NPDC001684 | reverse complement strand
GCCTGGTGGAGGCGGCGACGCTGCCGTTGCCGGGGCTCACCGCCCTGCAGACGCTCGACTGGCTGGACGTCCGGGCGGGCGAGCGGCTGCTGGTGGCGGGCGCGGCGGGCGCGGTGGGCGGGCTGGCCGTGCAGCTGGCGCGGGCGCGCGGCGCCCGGGTGGACGCGCTGGTCTCCAGGCCGGCGCAGGTCGAGGTGGCCACCGAGCTGGGGGCCGAACGGGTCACGACCGACCCCGCCGACCTTCCGGCGGGGGCCTACGACGCCGTCTTCGACACCTTCGGAGCCTTCGCCGTCGAGGCCGTGGCCGACGGAGGCCGTTACGCCTCCGTCGCCACCCAGGCCGGGCCGGTGCCCGACCTGTCCCGTCGATCGGTCCGCACCACCGTCAACCAGGTGCGCGAGGACGGCCCCGGCCTCGCCGAGCTGGCCAAGGCCGTCGACGCGGGCCAGGTCAGGACCCGGGTCGAGGCCCAGTACGGCCTGCAGGACGTCGGTGCGGCCCACGAGCACTTCCGGCGCGGCCGGCTGAGCGGCAAGATCGCCCTGGTGCTCTGAGCCCGGCGGCGCTCAGATCATCCGGCGCAGCGCGGTCTCCACGGCGTCGATCAGCGCGTCTCCCTCGGTCTGCGGGTGCCGGGCCAGGCCGAGCTCGACGTCGGGCAGGGCGGGCAGGGCGTCCGGGTCGTGGCAGGCCATGTCCGGTTCGAGGTTGCCGGGCATGAGCGCGGCGACCCCGAGCCCGGCCCGCAGCGCCGCGAGCACCCCGGCCAGGCTGTTGCTCTCGAACACCGGCCGCCACCGCCGGCCGGTGCGGTCGAGCGTCTCGACCACCGACGTGCGCCACGCGCACGTCCCGGTGAACAGCACCACCGGCAGCGGATCGGCAGCGGGGTCGACGCCCTGGCCGACCGCCCACACCAGCGGGCGCCGCACGGTCCAGCGCGGCGGCGCCGGGAGGTCGGTCGCCTCGTCGAGCACGAGCTGCACGCGGCCCGCGTGGTAGGCCTCCCGGATCGTGACCCCGGAGAGGCTCAGCACCTCCAGCGTCGCGCCGGGGTGCAGCCGGGCCAGGTCTGCGAGGGCCTGCGGCAGCTGCGCCGCGGCCAGGTCCTCCAGCAGCCCGACGCCGCAGCGGCCGGTGAGCGCGCGCCCGGTCGCGGTGAGCGCCTGCGCGGAGAGCGACAGGATGCGCTCGGCGTAGGGCAGCAGCTCCTCCCCCGCCCGCGTCAGCGACACGCCGGACGGCGACCGGTGGAGCAGCGGGCGGCCGACCGCGCTCTCCAGCTTGCGCAACTGCTGGCTGAGCGCGGGCTGGGTGTGCCCGAGCGCGGTGGCGGCGCGGCTGATGCTGCCCGCCCGCACAGCCGTGACGAACGACCGCAGCAACGACGTGTCCAGGTCTCTGGCCATAAGCATCCATTATGCCGGGTCCAACGAAACAACGTCTTCCTATGGCCTGCGGGATGACCTAGCGTCGCCCGGGTGACCGGATACCGACAGGTTCTCGCCGTGCGGGGGATGGCGGCGCTGCTGGGCGTCTCGCTGCTCGCCCGTGCCGCGATCACCGCCGACGTGACCGCGCTGACCATGTACGTCGTGCTGCGCCTGGACCTAGGCTACGTGGCGGCGGGCGGGGTCGCGGCCGCCCTGACCGCCGGGGTGGCGCTGGGCGGGCCACTGCTGGGCCGCATGACGGACCGGCGGGGGCTGCGCGCCGTGCTCACGATCACCGTCGCGTCGCAGGCGCTGTTCTGGGCGAGCGTGCCCGTCCTGCCGTACGCGGTGCTGCTGGGCGCCTCCTTCGCGGCGGGGCTGCTGATGGTGCCGGTCCAGGCGGTGACCCGGCAGGCGATCGCCGCGATGACGACGCCGGGGCAGCGGCGGGCCGCGTTCGCACTGGAGTCGGTGCAGGGCGAGCTGGCGTACATGGTGGGGCCGGCGGTGGTGATCCTCTGCGCGGCGGAGCTGTCTCCCCAGGCCGTGGCGTGGGGGCTCGGGGCGGTGATCGTGACCGGCGGGATCGGGATCGCCCTGCTCGATCCGCCGCTGCGGGCCGAGGGCGAGGTGGAGACCGGCTCGCCCGCCCGTCCGGCGCGCCGGGAGTGGCTGGACCGCCGCATGGTCGCCATGCTGGCGATGGGGTTCGGCGCCACGGCCCTGCTCAGCGGCATCGACCTGGCCATCGTGGCCACGCTCAAGGAGGCGGGCCAGGTGTCCTGGGCCGCCGCGGTCGTGGCCGTGTTCGGCGTGACCTCCGTCGCCGGCGGCCTGGTCTACGGCACGCTGCGCTGGCCGATGCCGACGTGGCTGCTGCTCGGCCTGCTCGGGCTGCTGACGATCCCCGCCGGGCTGGCCCACGACTGGCGCTGGTTGTGCCTGGCCGTCGTCGGCGCCGGGCTGCTCACCGCGCCGACCCTGTCCACGGTGGCCGACGCGGTGAGCCGGCTGGCGCCGGCCGGCGTACGGGGCGAGGCCACGGGCCTGCAGGCGTCGGCGGCGAGCGCGGGCTTCGCGCTCGGCTCGCCGATCGCCGGGCTGGCGATCGACGCCGCACTGCCAGGTGGCGGCTTCGCGGCCGCCGGTCTGGCCGGCCTCGCCGCGGCCCTCGTCGGGCATCTGCTGTCCCGCTCCCGGCGGGCGGACGACCGCCCGCCGGGCCGGCAGCCTGGACCTACATCAGCAGAAAGGAGAAGTCCTGTTTCGTCCTCCGATTCGGTGGAATGTCGATCTTGATGCGGCGGGCGACCTCGTCCCGGCCGACGCCCAGCCCGAGGCTGATCAGCCGTTCGGGACGCAGCGGGACGGGATCGTCGAAGGCGACCGTGATCCGGACGGGCCACGGACTCTCCGGAACGGGCGGCGCGTCGAGCTCCCAGCACCCGTCCCAGTCGAGCGCGTACCGGTTCCGGCGGGCGGTCGCCGGGTCGAGCAGGGCCCGCGCCACGAGGGACGGCGAGTTGCCCGAGTACCCGGCCAGCAGGCCGGCGTCCAGCGAGCGGACCGGAACCCGGTCGTGGACGGTGAGCTTGCCGGTCCGGTCACAGGCCACGCAGTTGACCAGGAGCCAGACGTCGAGCAGCTTGCCGTTGGCGTTGACGCGGAACCGGCCGTCCCCGACGGTGGCCCGCCCGGACGGACAGGCCACGCACCGCAGGACGAGCAGGGGCAGGCGGGTGCGCCGCACCACCCAGGGCAGCACGATATGAGGATGTGAAGACATGATCTCTCTGAAGACCTGACGAAGAGCACGGAGAACAGAGCCGACGGCGTCCGTCGGCGACCGATGCGCGGGAAGGTGTCAGGTCTAAAGAGCAGGCGGCGTCATGCGCGCGATGTCCTCACGAAGGGGTTGGTCAGGGGGCGCTCAGCTCAGGCGGGCGCGCAGCAGGCAGAACTCGTTGCCCTCGGGATCGGCCAGGACGTGCCACGGCTCCTCGCCGGTCTGGCCGACGTCGGCCGGACGCGCCCCGAGCTTGAGCAGGCGGTCGAGCTCGGCGGCCTGGTCGCGGTCGGTGGCGTTGACGTCGAAGTGCAGCCGCAGCGGGCCTGCCTTGGGCTCGGTGGTGGGGTCGAAGACCAGGGTGGGCTGCAACCCGCCGAACCCCTCCCGCGGGCCGATCTCCACCGAGCCGTCGTCCGGGGTGTCGAGCACGACGAAGTCGAGCACCTCGCACCAGAAGGCGGCCAGGCCGTGGGCGTCTCGGGCGGGCACGATCAGTTCGGAGATGCGGCAAGCCATGATCGGCACCCTACCGGCCGCCGGCCGCCGCCCTCCAATGCTTAACGCCCCCGGCGACGTGCGGCCCCGGCATCCGCGGCGATCACTTTGCAGTGGCTTGATCACCATCGTTCTCTCTCCGGGTACGTGAGCTGATACACCCTGTAAGGGAGGGGGCGGGCGATGACCGTGAGGATGGCATGGGTCTGCGCGCTGCTGGCCGTGGTCGCCGCGGTGATCCCGCCGGCGCTGAGCGCCAAGCGCGCCAAGGAGCCGTCCGCCGCCGCCCGCGCCGCCCGCGCCGACCTGTCGTCCGTGCCGTTCGGGGTGTTCCTCGCCTCCGACTGGCGCGGGCCGCACCTGCTGGGCGCGTTCGAGTCGTGGCTGGGGGCGGAGGTCCGGGTGGGGCGGACGTACGTGCCGGGCGAGGCGTGGAACGCGCTCGGCGGGCCGGACTTCGTCCTGCAGCCGTGGATGAGGTGGCGGGCGGCCAAGCCGGGGCGCATGCTCGTGCTCAACGTGCCGATGGTCATGCCGAACGAGGGCGACCTGCCGGACGAGGCGGTGTCGGTGCTGCTGAACGCCGGCGCGGACGGCGCGTTCGACCCGTACTTCGACCGGCTGGCCCGGACGCTGGTGGCCGGCCGCGCGCCGGACACGGTGATCGTCCCGGGCTGGGAGATGAACGGCCTGACCTACTCCAGCCGCTGCTCGGCCGACCCGCCGGCGTGGCAGGCGTACTGGCGGCGGATCGTCGCCGTGATGCGGGCGGTGCCCGGACAGCGGTTCCGCTTCGACTTCAGCCCCAACCGCGGTCCGGACGCCATCGGCTGGACCGAGTGCTACCCCGGTGACGACGTGGTGGACATCATCGGCATGGACAGCTACGACCAGGGCCCCGGCCACCGGTTCGCCGACTACGTCGACCAGCCGTACGGGCTGGAGGCGCAGGCCGACTTCGCCGCCGCGCACCGCAAGCCGATCTCCTTCCCCGAGTGGGGGCTGTTCCGGTACGGGGACCGGCCGGAGTTCGTGCGCGACATGCTCGACTGGATCGCCCGGCACGACGTGGCCTACCACTCGATCGTGGACTACTGCCCGCACGGCGTCTGGCAGTGCCCGGCCAACCCGCGCTCGTCGCGGGTGTTCCGGCAGCTCATGCGCGACCCCGGCTTCCGGCGCGGTCCGTCGGCGCCGCCGACCACCCCGCCCGCCACGTCACCCGCCCCGACGTCCCCGCCCGCGCCCGCCCCCGCCCCTGAGCCGAGCGGGAGCGGGTCGCCGGGGTCTCAGCCCCGCCCGGCCGTCACCGACGCCCCGGCGGCGGCACCGCCCGCGGCCTGACCCGGCCGGGCCAGGCGCAGCGTGTGCGCCGCCAGCCGGTCAAGGGTGACGACGAGGTCGAACTCGGCCGCCCGCGACGGCGCAGCCCGTTCCTCCGCGCGCCGCACGGCCGGATCGGTCAGCCGGGCCACGATCGCCGCGGCCAGCGCCCGCGGCTCCTCCGGCTCGACGAGCGATCCGGTGGCCGGGGTGACCACCTCCGTGAGGCCGGAAACGGCGGCCGCCACCACGGACCGCCCGCTGGCCATGGCCTCCAGCACGGTCAGCGGCAGCCCTTCCCAGCGGGAGGGCAGCACGACCAGGTCGGCGGCGGCGTACCAGGGCCGCGGGTCGGCGCCGGCCCCCGGCATGAGGACGCCGGGCGGCGCGTCGCGGCGCAGGCGGGCGAAGTCGTCCCCGTCGCCGACGAGTGCCAGGCAGGCGTCCGGCACCCGGGCCGCGACCTGCCGCCAGGACTCCACCAGCAGGTCCTGGCCCTTCTGGCGGGTGATCCGGCCGACGCAGACGACCAGCGGCGCGTGCGGGGACAGGCCGAGGCCCCGGCGGGCGGCGACGCGCTCGTCCGGCGTGACGGGACGGAACCGGGCCAGGTCCACGCCGTTGCGGACGATGGCCAGCGGGCCGCCCACGCCCGCGTCCCCGGCCTGCCGGTGCTCCCCCTGGCCGACGCAGAGCACGAGATGCGTCCACCGGGTGGCGGCACGCTCCCAGGAGGCGGCCGCGGCGGCGAGCGTGCCCCGGCCGGCCAGCCAGGACCAGCCGTGCGGCTGGAACAGCGTCGGCACGCGGCCACGCACCACCACCCGGCCGACCAGCCCGGCCTTGGAGGAGTGCAGATGCACCACGTCGGGACGGAACCGGCGCACGATGCGACGGAGGACGGCGGCGGCGGCCAGATCGGCCGGATGCGGCGCCCGTACGGCGGGCCAGGGCAGATGCGACAGCCCGAGGGCGGCGAGCCGCTCGCCGAGCGGTCCGCGCGGCGGCGCGGCGACGGCGACCGTCCAGCCCCGCCGGCGCTGGTCGGCGCAGGCGCTCTCGACGTAGGCCGCGACGCCGCCCTCGGTGGGCTGGGTGACGTGCAGCACGCGCGGGGTGAAGGTCGTCATCGCGGCCTGCGCAGGACCCGGTCGAGCGCCGCCCAGCGGCCCCGGAGCGCCCGGCCGCGCACCCGGGCGCGGGCGGCGAGGGCGTAGAGCGTCGCGGCCGGCGTCCTGGCCAGCAGGAGCCGGTTGCTGACCGCCGGCCGGCCGCCCCATTTGGTCTTGTGGGACTCGGCCCCGCGCAGCAGCGACATCGTCGGCCGGCCCAGCCGGTGCGCGAGCCCGAGGTCGGTGCGCAGCAGCATGGTCACGACGTCGATCTGGCCGCGCAGGTCGGGGTGGGTGCCGTAGAGGTAGCCGCCGACGAAGTCCTTGCCCACGAGCAGCAGGTCCACCGCGACGACCCGGCCGTCCAGGTGGTATTCGGTCAGCTTGGCCTGCCGGTCGGTCAGCAGCCGACGGGCGGCTCGGGCCAGGTGGGCATGGAAGCGCGGCCTGGTGTGCTCGACGTTGATGCCACGGCCCTGCCACTGGAGGGCGTGCAGGTCGAGCAGGCGCGCGACGGCGTGCTCCGCCTCGTCGGCCGGTACGTCCCGGACCTGGATAGGGGCGTCGTCCACGCGTCTGAGCTCGCGGCGCAGCTTGGTGCCGTTCCTGCCGGGCAGCCCGGCGAGCAGCTCGTGGAGGGGGACGCCGGGCAGTTCGACGCAGGTCGAGGCGGGCAGCCGCCAGGAGCGGCCCGGCCAGGCCGCCGCGAGCCGTTCGGCGTCGGCCCCCGGGCGCACCTCCGGCAGGTCGAGCACGTCCCATCCGGGCAGCTCGGCCAGGGCCCGGCCGAGCGCCGCCGCCAGGTCGGGGTCGCCGTCCTCGATCAGCACGTCCGTGTAGTCGGACTGGTCGCCGCCGAGCGGCCGCAGGACGCGCAGCCCCGCGCGGCGGACGGTCATGACGGGGGCCGCGGCGACCAGCCGTCCCCGCCGGCGCAGCAGGACCACGTTCAGGCCCGGGTCCTCGCCGTAGGTCTCCCACCAGGACGACAGCCAGGCGTGCGACTGGAACGGCGTCGCCGCCGGGGAGCGGTCGTGCAGGCCGGCCCACTCCCCCGCCAGGGCGTGCAGGCGTTCCGCGCCGGTCACGACCTCGGTGGCCAGGTCCGGGGCCTGGCGGATCGCGGTGGTCATGCCGACGCCGTCTCGGCCGGCCGGCGCGCGGGCGGGACCTGCCGGTCGTCCTGCCGTGGCCCGGCGGGGGCAGCCAGAAAGATCAGGGCGGCCAGCAGCAGGCCGCCGGCCGTGCTGACGGCGGTGGCGAGCAGGGGCCGCGGCGAACTGGGCGTGGCGGGCGGCACGGCGGGGGCGAAGCTGGACAGCCGGACGCCGGTGTCGGCGCTGTGCCGGTTGGCGTAGGCGGTGAGCGCGGCCGTCGCGCTGTTGGCCCGCCGGGCGGCCTCGTCAGGGGTGCCGGCGAGGGCGGCCAGCCGGATCAGCGGCGCGTCCGGCGAGGCCGACGCCTGCAGCGTGGTCCGCAGCAGCTCGCCGTCGGCCAGGTAGGCGTCGCCGGTCCCGGCGAGCAGGCCGGGGTGGACGGTCACCCTGGCGTAGGCCTGCGCGAATTCGGCTTCCTGGGTGGGCACGCCCTGCCGTACCGAGCTGACGACCGCGTAGGCGTCAGCGGTGTAGACGGGCTCCTGGGTCAGCGAGTACGCCAGCCCCGCCCCCATGCCGATCAGCGGGAGCGCGAGCAGGGACCAGGTGCGGAGCGCGCCGGCGGCGCGCTGGACCGGGTGAGTCATGACAGCCTTTCCTGGTGGCGCCTGGTGAGCAGGCGGTCGTAGAGGTCGTGCAGGCGCCGGGCTTGCCGGCGCACGTCGTAGCGGTCGAGGGCCGGGAGCGGCGGCAGGCGGGTGCGCGGTCC